>CALKXC010000145.1 GCA_938004025.1 uncultured Leucothrix sp.
ATCCACATTGCCGCGCATTTGGGGCACTGACAAGCAGCCTTCATTAGAGACAAAGGTTTCTTCAGTTAAAAAACGTACGGTAGGGTTAATCACAACAGTTAAAGGGACTTTGGGTTTGTAGGGGTAGCGTGGATTGTTTCCAACTTCAATAACAAATAGGCGATGAGGAATTCCAATTTGATTTGCTGCAATACCTGCACCATTCGCATCTCGCATAGTATCAATAAGATCATCGACCCAACCTTGTACTTCAGGAGTTGGAATATTTTCGATAGGCACTTCGTTTGCCCTAGTCGCTAATATAGGGTGCCCAATCTGTAAGATCTTTCGTACCGTCATGCTTCCTCCAAAGTTGTAAATGCCAACAAAACTATCATATCTCAATATTGAACAGCCGCGATGTAAAGAAAAATCAGGAACTTGACGCTGTCGATTTTAACTATCACACTGAAATCATGACTTATAAACACTCTGCGGCTCACACTGGGGTTAAACATGTTGGGAACGAAAGCAATTACGTATCAATCGGTACCTTATTTGAAGTTAGTAACTATAACGAAGACCTTTGTTTTGGTTGCTTTGATAGTATTCGCAACGATGTCTTTGAAAGCGCAAGCTCAAGACCCGATAAAGTTTAGACCGATCTCGCCGATTCAATATATCGCTGCACTTGGGGATCCTGAAGCAAAGTCAGGTGTTGGTGCTGAGAACTGGGGGTTGTGGTCTATCGATCCCGGTCCGCGCGGTGTGTGGTTGCGGTTGTTCCCAGTGTTGAGGGCAGCAGGCGGTTATGGTCCTGGTGGTTGGAAGTTTGACGAGGAAGACTGGTGGTTAGATGAGAACGGCCTGATTATGGAGAGGCCTACCTTCCCAATGCCAGCCGGTAGATACTTAGTCAGTGGTGATCGTGAAGTCGTCACTGTGTTAACGGTTCACCCCAAAGATGAAAACGGTGTGCAGCGTTGGGCGTTAGGGGATGATGCAAAATTGTTTGATGTAACTCATTTGCCCTGTCGTTCAGCGCGTTACATACCAGCAAGTGCCACCGCTTCTTGTTCACCAGCTAGTGCGGATAAATCATTATTTAAAGTGGCTCCCGGCACCGTGATGCCGGAAGTTGAAGGCTGTAGTAAGCAAGACTATGCGGTGCTTTTCATTGTTGGGCTTGAAGTTAAGGAGTAATGAGCCCTTAGCTTCCTCTATAAGTAGAGTAGCTCCAAGGGGAGGCAAGTAGCGGCACATGGTAATGTTGGTCTGCGTTAGCAATCCCAAAGCGCAGGACAACATCATCAATAAATGCAGGCTCATCCATCGGTGCGTTCATGGCGCGGAAGTACGAGCCAATTTCAAATTCGATTTCATATTTACCAACCGCCATTGTTTCATCATCCATCATGGGGGAATCAAGGCGCCCATCCGAGTTAGTAGTATCAGTCTTCAGTAAAACGCGAGTCTCTTCCACTCGGTATAAACGAACCTGTACGCCAGCAGCCGGTTTGCCGTAGGCCGTATCAAGAATGTGTGTTGTCAGCTTGCCCATAGTGTATTCTCCATTTTGCTTCAATTTAACGTGCCGACTTTGTAACATCAACGACTATCCGTCCATAACGAAATATTTTGTCAAGGGAAAAGAGAATGAGTCCGCAAACAACGCTATCCGGTGACTATCCACGAGACCTTATAGGCTACGGTGGAAAGCCACCTCACGCGAATTGGCCAAACAAAGCACGAATTGCCGTGCAGTTTGTACTGAATTACGAAGAGGGTGGTGAAAACTGCGTATTGCATGGTGATCCTGGTTCTGAGCAGTTCCTGTCTGAAATTGTAGGAGCAGCCGCTTATCCTGATCGTCATATGAGTATGGAGTCCATCTATGAATATGGCTCGCGCGCAGGTGTTTGGAGAATACTTAATGAGTTTAAGAAGCGACAGTTGCCGCTCACAATATTTGGTGTCGCGATGGCGTTGGAGCGTCATCCAGATTTAGTTGCAGAATTTATGGCGCAAGGTCATGAGATTGCTTGCCATGGATTACGTTGGATTCACTACCAAAAAATGCCTATAGAAGAAGAGCGTGAACATCTGCAAAAAGCGATAGCCATAATGGAAAGGCTTACGGGTGAGAAGCCAAAGGGTTGGTATACCGGTCGCGACAGTCCAAATACAAGGCAGTTAGTTGTTGAGGAAGGCGGCTTTACTTATGACTCTGATAATTACGGAGATGACTTACCGTTTTGGACTGAGGTCGAAACAAGCGCTGGCGATAAAAAGCCACACTTAGTTGTTCCCTACACACTAGATACCAATGATATGCGTTTTGCTTCACCTCAAGGTTTTAACAGTGGTGAACAATTCTTTAGCTACCTACGAGATGCTTTCGATGTGCTTTACGCAGAGGGAGAGACAGAGCCCAAGATGTTATCCATAGGGCTACATTGCCGTTTAGCAGGAAGACCTGGGCGCTTTGCTTCGTTACAGCGATTTTTAGATTATATAAGTGGCCATGAAGACGTGTGGGTTACACGCAGAATTGATATTGCAGAGCATTGGATGAAGCATCACCCGTATCAACCTAAATAAAGTCGGTGTTTGGGGCGATAATAAGGATATTGATTAGCTTGCGTTGTTCATTATATTGCTAGACCGCTTGTTGCTTTTATCGCCTGTTTTAATGGCTTTATAAAATAGTTCAAAACTAATTAACTAAAAGTGAAATTAACCCATTGACAGGTTCCGATTAGTGTCTATAATGCGCCGCTCAGTCAGACGGGCAGCATGCTACTTAAGGCGCTACCAGCGAGATTTTCGCACAGTTTATGCAGTTGGTTGATTAGATTGTTTAATCCGGTTGAACTGAACAAAAAGTGAATATTTCACTTGAAGAATTTTCCGGCGTTGCTTATACTTCGCCACCTTCCAGAAGCAGAGGCTTTCGGAGCTGTTTAACAAATTAGACCAAATAACTTTTGTGGGGATTTGTGACTGGCAACAGTATTGCCAAGAAGCAAT
>CALKXC010000146.1 GCA_938004025.1 uncultured Leucothrix sp.
GCTAGCCCGTGCAGGCCCCCGCCGATTATCACAACATCGTATGCGGGTTTTAATTCTGGGTCACGCCATGCGCGATCCCAACCCTTTTGGCCAAACAGACCATTCTTGAAAACGCTCCATGCGGAGTAGCGAGTCATATCAAATCCTGCCTTAAATTAGCTGAGGAACAGCGCTAGTTTTAAGGTAGGCTGTCCTTTGATTTCACTCAGAAATCGCCACTAAACATAGCAGTGAATTAAATCAAAAACAAACGGATTCGATATATCGAACAAATTAGACTATCTGGGAAAAGGTCTATAAATGACGAGTGTTGTACTGGGTCGGTAGGCCAACAACAAGCATTGCGGTGGCTGGGCCATCGCCAATATTATGGATGCTGTGGGGTTGGTCCGCTCGGTAACGAAGGGTGTCCCCAGCATTGGCAATTGCAGTGAGGTCGCCTGCTTGAACTTGCAAAACACCAGATAGGCAAGAAAGGTGCTCAAACGTGCCGTGAGCATGTGCGACTGAGTCTAATACGCCACCTGCTTCTGCAATGAGTTCATACCATTCAACAGGCAGTACCGTTCGTAAAGGGTTTAGCATTCTTAGGGTGCAGCGCTCGTCTTCACTGCCTTTGATAGGCGTTGAGTAAGCGGGTGTGTGTGTGATTAGGTTGTCAGTGGTGGCCGACTCGCCCAGAACGCTCAAGTCTATGCCTAAGCATTGGGTCAGGTTCCAGACCACAGAAAAGGTCGGGCTCACCGTGCCGCGCTCGATTTGCGACAGCATGCTTTTAGAAATGCCGGACAGGATGGAGAGTTTTTCCAGCGTCAGTTCTTTCTCTTTGCGTGAAGCCCTGACTATGTCACCTAAGTTCGGCAGCGATTCACTATGTTTCTTCATTTACAAATCCTGAATAATGGATTAAATTCGATATATTGTACCTGTGTTTTTTATACAGGTCACGCTGGTTGGCTAAAGTTGCCTAATTGTAGGTATTTCAGAATGAGGAGTAGGGATGACTGAACGCGCTGCAAAATCGTCGAGAAGAGGGAGGCGCTCTAAGGCTAACCCTGCCACAGAGAAAAAAGTGATGGAGCAATTGCCTTGGAAGCAGCTGCAACATCGCGGCGGGTTTACTAAGGTTGCGACTCAAGAGCAGTTGGAGATGATTCATGATGCCTCGATGATCATTCTTGAAGAAGTCGGCATTGAAATTCTTAATGATGAAGCGCGTCGATTAATGGTCGAAGCCGGTGCTCGTTTAGACCCAAATGGCAGTAAAGTCTACTTTGATCGTGGTTTGATTATGGAGAAGATTGCCACGGTTCCACCGGAATTTACCCTGCATGCTCGTAACCCTGAGCGCAGTATTAAGATTGGTCACCCGTATATCAATTTTGGAAGTGTGGCCAGTGCACCTAACACTAATAGTTTAGATGGTGGCCGTCGTGCTGGAAACCAGCAGGATTACCGTGATTTTCTAAGGTTGACGCAGCAATTTAACATTATTCATTTTACCTCAGGTTATCCCGTTGAACCGGTTGATGTTCACGCTTCAGTGCGTCACCTCGATTGTTTGGCAGACTGCGTAACGCTCACGGATAAGCCTTTTCATGCTTATTCATTAGGTAAAGACAGAAATGTCGATGGTTTAGAAATTGCCAGAATTGGTCGTGGAATCAGTCGTTCGCAAATGGAGTCTGAGCCAAGCCTGTTTACGGTCATAAATAGTAGTTCTCCGCTGCGTTTGGACGAACCCATGTTGCAAGGCATTATTGAAATGTCGTCAATGAATCAGCCCGTGGTTTTGACGCCGTTTACTCTAGCGGGTGCAATGGCACCGGTGACTATTGCCGGCGCGCTAGCTCAGCAAAACGCTGAGGCATTGGCAGGTATCGCGTTCACGCAGATTGTTCGCGCGGGGTCGCCTGCGGTTTATGGTGGCTTTACTTCTAACGTCGATATGAAGTCGGGCGCTCCTGCTTTTGGTACGCCTGAATACATTCGTGCTGCTCAAATTAGTGGGCAACTCGCACGTCGCTACAACTTACCTTTCCGCTCTTCTAACGTTAACGCTTCAAATATTGCGGATGCGCAATCAGGATACGAGTCATCAATGGCACTTTGGGGTGCGATCAGTGGTGGCTGTAATTTTGTAATGCATGGGGCTGGTTGGATGGAAGGCGGGCTTAGTGCATCGTTTGAGAAGTTTGTAATTGATGCTGATTTATTGCAAATGATGGCAGTTTATTTGGAAGGTGTTGAAATTACTGAAGCTTCATTAGCGTTGGAAGCCGTTAGAGATGTTGGGCCTGGTGGGCACTATTTTGGAACGCAGCATACAATGGATCGGTATAAAGATGCTTTCTACTCGCCATTAATTTCTGATTGGCGTAATTTTGAAAGCTGGGAAGAGGCAGGAAGCCCTGATGCATTGCAGCGAGCAAATAAAGTTTATAAGCAAGCGTTAGAAGAGTATGAAGAGCCAGCGCTTGATCCTGCGATTAGGGAAGAGTTAGAGGCTTTTGTGACGAAGCGTAAACAGGAAGGTGGAGTTGCGACTGATTTTTAAGGACATCAGTTTTTCAGCAGTGTTAGTAATGACGGAGAGATATCATGTCAAAACGGTTTAAGCACTCACTTGTGTTTAGTTTGATCGCATCTATTTTAAGTGCGCTTTTCTGGTACTTATTTACTCTTTACAGCGGCAGAGTCGTAGAATCAATGCTAGAGGTTGCTTTAGTTTTTGGTGGGATGAGTTTTGTATTGATTTTCTTATACTCTTATCTGATCACCTATCGGCGTCTGTAAAATAAATTTAGTTGATGCTATTAACAATTAATTAGCGTCGGTATTTAAACATTATAAATGGCAGTTTCAGTTATCTAGAAATTTGTTAGCAGTTTAAAAAAAGTAGCGGCAAATAAGTGGAGAAAAATGTGAAATCTCATGTACAAGTAGCAGTCATAGGTGGTGGTGTTGTAGGTGCCAGTGTTTTATATCACCTCACTAAGTTAGGTTGGAAAGATGTCGTTTTGATAGAACGTTCAGAGCTTACTTCGGGTTCAACATGGCATGCTGCGGGTGGATTTCACACTTTAAATGGCGACACTAATATGTCGGCTTTACAGGGCTATACCATTGAACTTTATAAAGAGTTAGAGGAAGTTTCAGGTCTTTCCTGTGGATTGCATCATGTGGGTGGTTTGACGCTAGCAACGACTAAAGAGCGGATGGACTACCTAAAAGCGGAACGCGCTAAGCACCAATACATGGGGCTGAATACCAGTATCGTTGGGCCCGATGAAATTCGTGACATATCTCCAATCACCAATACTGAAGGTGTAATTGGTGCGTTATACGACCCACTTGATGGACACTTAGATCCTTCAGGTACTACACACGCTTATGCGAATGCTGCAAAAATACAGGGTGCAGAGATCTATCTTCACACCCACGTAAATGAACTTAATCAACGTGTTGATGGCGGCTGGGATGTAGTCACCGAGAAAGGCACGATTGTAGCCGAGCACGTTGTCAATGCTGCCGGATTATGGGCGCGTGAAGTTGGGCATATGGTCGGTATTGAGTTACCGCTGCATCCAATGGAGCATCAATATTTGGTTACTGATGATATCCCTGAAGTTTACAACCATCACTGTGAATTACCTCACGTCATGGATCCAGCGGGTGAGAGTTATTTGCGTCAAGAAGGGCGAGGTTTAGTTATTGGTTTTTATGAGCAAAATTGTACGCCCTGGGCAACAGGGAAAACAGACTGGGGCTTTGGGCATGAGCTGCTAGAGAATAATTTAGATCGAATCGGTGATTCATTAGAAATTGCCTATGATCGGTTTCCAGTGCTTGCAGAAGCTGGCGTAAAAACAATTATCAATGGACCTTTTACGTTTGCACCTGACGGTAATCCATTAGTTGGCCCAGTGCCAGGGCTAAAGAATTTCTGGTCAGCTTGTGCAGTGATGGCAGGCTTTAGTCAAGGTGGTGGGGTTGGTTTGACTTTGGCAGAGTGGATGGTAGAAGGCGAGCCTTCACGTGATGTTTTTGCCATGGACGTGGCGCGTTTTGGAAACTTCAGCACTCGCTCTTATACGCGTAATAAGGTCATTGAAAACTATCAAAAACGCTTCTCAGTTTCATATCCTAATGAAGAGTTGCCTGCTGGGCGACCTCTACATACAACACCGCTGTATGAAATCTGGAAAGCCAGAGGTGCAGTC
>CALKXC010000147.1 GCA_938004025.1 uncultured Leucothrix sp.
ATTTGGTGACTATACGATCGATAGTGTCACAGGAGAGTTGAGTTTTAGTGCGACGATTCCTTCAAGTGATGCTGATCTTAACCCTGTACAAATTCGCGCTAGTTATGATGTTGAAGGAGCAGGTAACGCAAATGACTATACCATTGCAGGCGCAAGGGTTACTCAGACAGTAGCACCTAGTCTAAAGATGGGTGCTAGTTACACGATCGACCAGAATGATACCTCAGGATTTGAGTTGTATGGTTTGACAATGAACTATGAAGATGACGATGGTCTGGTCGCCCGAGGCAGTGTGGGTCAGTTCAAGCCTGTTGACGATACTAAAGATACGGGTGTTGCGGGACGTCTATTTGTTTCAAAGAAATGGAGTGATAAATCTAAGACATCGATCACGTTAGGTCGTGCAACTAAAGGTTTCGATAATACTGCTGGTGGTATTTCAGCAGAAAGAGAAGAAGCCCGTCTGAAGCACGAAATGAGTATTTTTGAAGGTATTGGTGAAGAGATTAAAGCATTAAAGGTCTTTGAGGACATTAGCGCAGAAATTGAAGCGATCCATAGTAAAAACCTTGCAACAGATGATACTGAGCAGAGTGTAGGTGTGATCGCCAGTATGAAGTATAAGGATCTTACTGTTAAAGGTGGTGTAAGACACATCCAGCAGTCTAAGGCTGTGGGTGATGAAGCGTTCCAAACCTTTATTGTGGGTGCGAAAAAGGGCATCAATATTGCCGGTCGTAAGGGTTCTATTGCGGGTGAGTATGAACAGGATTTTGATAGTGCAGAGCGTCGCAGAATCTCCCTAACGGCTGATATGCAGGTACATGAGAAGGTGAAGCTGTATGCACGTGGTGAGCGTATTAATAGTCTAACGGGTGTTAGCGGTTTGTCAGCTACTTCAGGCGCTCAAGACACCATTTCGATGGGTGTGAAATCAAACTTGCTGCCATCGACAGAGTTGTTTTCAGAGTATCGAGTACGAGGTGGTATTAGTGGCCGAGACCTTGAAACGGCATCAGGTGTACGGGGAACTTATGAGTTAACTAAGGGATTGTCGATTTCTCCACATTTTGAAATTGTGAACAATCTTGAAGGAACAGGAAGTGATTCGGTATCGGCATCGATTGCTTATAAAGATTCTCGTTTCGCCAACCGAGTTTCCTCAATGCGCTTAGAGACTAGGCATGATGATAGTCGTGAGTATTATGGTTTACAGGCAAATTATGCAACGCGATTAAGCACCAACTGGAGCGCTTTGCTTAAAGACACTTTGCGCTATGAGTCGCCAGATGCAGGTGATGATCTGTTAGATAACACCCTGACGCTAGGTATGGCTTATCGTCCACTGAGAGAAAACCAGTATCACGCACTGTTCTATTATCAGAATAAAGAAGAGCGGGGCGGCAGCAACGGTGATTGCAGTACTCATATATTGTCATCCCACCAGAACTACGCGATTAAAGAAGACGTGCTTATTTCGGGTCGTTTAGGGGCTAAGACTGAGGATTGCAACGGTAGTGAAAGCGATGCGGTTATTGCTGATGGGCGGATTACTTGGGACATCACAAACCGATTTGATGTTGACTTGCATGGTGGTGTGCTAGGGACTAATGGCCTGCAAGAAAAGAAGTATTCGATTGGTGTCGGTGCCAACTATTTAGTCCGTGAGAACTTACAGGTTGGTATTGGCTACAACGTGAAAGGATTTAAAGACGATGATTTAGACCCTGAAAACTATAACGATCAAGGGGTTTACGTAGGTCTTAAGTATAAATTTGATGAGAATAGCCTCAACTGGCTGACAGGAGAATAATAATGAAAAGTCTAAAGTTAGTTAAAGGAATCCTGCCAGTTGTTGGCGCGATTACCCTGATAAGTGGATGTTCAACAACTGGTGATATGTACGGTAAATACGAAGAGATTTGTGAAGTACCAACCGCTAAAACCGTTGAAAGGGTTAAGGTTGTTAAAGAGGTTGTTGAGAAGGAACGCGTCGTTGTAAAGAAAGTTCCTGTCGACAAGATCAAGTATGTAGATCGAATCAAGATTAAAGAAGTACCAAAAGTTAAGTATGTTGACCGAATCAAAAAAGTTCCAACGGTTAAGTATGTAGATCGAGTTAAGATTAAAGAAGTTCCGACAGTAAAGTATGTTGATCGTGTAAAAATTAAAGAAGTGGCTAAGATCAAGTATGTCGATCGTGTCAAAACGATTAAGCAGCTTATGCCAGGCGTTATTTGGGAACCAGCGGTTTACTTTGGCTTTGATCTAGCTTCACTAACACCGCAAGAAACGGCTAGGTTAGACAGAGATCTCTTAGTTTTGCGTAAGAAACCTAACCTTAAATTAAGTGTTCAGGCATTTACGGACAGTAAGGGTTCTAACGAATACAACCGTAATCTTGCACTTCGTAGACAGCAGACAGTTGTCAGCTACTTGATGTCAAAAGGGCTTGCTAAGAACCGAATTCTCATGTCACCGCTGGGTGAAGAGCTGCCCATACTAGGAGATAGCGAAGCAGAGCGTGTCGTTAATCGCCGTGTTGAGCTGATGCTCCTAGATGCTGCTGGACGACCATTAAGCTTATCAATTCAGACGAAATAAACTTAACTAAAAGCATGAAAACAGGGAGCCCTACCGCTTAAGGTAGGGCTACGCGAACCGAGTATGGGGATACGAGGCAACGTGCAACTAAGGCTTGAATAATGATAAAAAATAGAAATAGTCGAAATTTAATAAATTATCTGATGGTATTTTTGATACTGATATCGAGTTCAGCGTTTGCTTTGGCACCCGCTGCCGGAACAGTCATCAAAAACCAGGCATCAGCTACCTATACAGACTCGACTGGAATCACGCAAACAACGACTTCAAACCTTGTTGAAACGGTAATCCAGCAAGTAGGTGCTTTCACGCTTGAGCAAGATCAAGAACGGTTTGCTATTGAAGGCCAAGTCGTCTCTTTTCCTCATGTGTTGACTAACACGGGTAATGGCAATGACAACTATACATTAGGCGCAACCGACTCGGTTGATGTAGATGATTATCAGTTTACTGATTTCAATATTTATCC
>CALKXC010000148.1 GCA_938004025.1 uncultured Leucothrix sp.
CATAAAGAATACGCAGCGTCACATTCTTTGTCATTAGATGTGAATCGGCGTGAAGGTCACCGTGAGAGCTTGCTAGAGCGAGCAGAAAAAGCGGGAATTTCGACTGAGCGCGTTGAAATTAGTGAGACACACCCACCGGTACATCCTCAGTATTATTATCATCGTTCAGCGCTGTATGAAGGTTTTCAAACAGCTAGCGAGAATGGTAAACCAGTTGCCCCATTGCTTGGCAGCATAAAGGCCTATGATGGCGGCGCTAGCGACATCATGATTGGCACTCTGACATATTTAGTTGTGTACGCCGATCATGCGGTGTTGTATCGCTTTAGCCCTCGATCAGTTGATGAAACAGACGCCGAGTTATTTTGGTTCGTCAGAGAAGATGCTGAAGAAGCTGATGTCGATATGCAGCGTTTGATTTGGTTATGGCACGTCACCACGATCGCCGATAAAAAGATTATTGAAGACAACCAGCAAGGGGTTAATTCGCGGTTTTACGAGCCTGGCCCTTACTCACCGATGGAAGAGCCGACGAAGGAATTTACTGAGTGGTATTTAGCTAGAATTTCCTAGCTTAAAAACATAACTAGCTACTGTTTTTTCAAGAATGAAATAAAGGCCTGATTAGCAACTGACAGTTGCCTTTTCTTCGGCCAGGCCATACTAAGTGACAGAATTTTCTCTTTTTCAAAGGCAATACCCACAATACCGCTTTCAGACTCGGCAGTGATTCTTAAGCCTAGGGTCACACCTTCGCCTGTGCGTACTAGTTGAATAATCATCCCTAACAAGTCAGTTTCCATCGCGATATTTGGAGACCGCTGGTGATGCAAGTGAAGTGCGATGGTCAATTGACGCAGATAATAGTTTTGCCGGTACAGAACCAAACGTTGCTGACAATACAATTCTTCCGAAATTGTTTTTAGCTTCGCTAATGGGTGGTCTTCTGCAACGCAAACTACAATGGGTTCATCACAAAGCGGAATTGCCTCAAGCGATGCATCGATATTATTGTTGTTCACAACGCCCATGTCGACTTCGCCACTTTCTAGCAATTCAAGTACACCCTCAGTCCCTTCATTAATGACTCGAAAATCGATATCCGGATGATGGGTTTTAAATTCACTAATGCGCTCAGGGAAGTAATGGCTGCCCATCATCGCTGTGGTGCTAAATGAAACTCTTCCAGCAGTGAGGTTATGTAACGCTGCCATGTCTTGCTCGGCTTCAAAGAATTGCTTTTGGATAATGCTGGCGTGAGTCAGTAGGCGTTTTCCTTCCACGGTTAGGCGTATCCTGCGCTCGTTTCGGTCAAACAGCATTAGGCCCAATTCATCTTCTAATTTTTTAATCGCCACGCTGACGGCGGATTGAGCGATATGAAGTTGCTCAGCGGCCTGGCTAAAGCTGTTCAGCGTTGCTACGGCGTGAAAGATTGCAAGTTTTCTATTATCCATAAAAGAGATTATAACCATATAAAGTATATATTTTTATTATAGTTATGATTCTAGTAAGGTGTTCGAACATTACGAATCACATAGAAAAGGAAAGAGCATGAGCGCTGACTGGGCAAAGTTTAATTGGCAAGATCCGTTTTTACTTAAAGAGCAATTGACCGAAGAAGAAAGCATGGTCATGGAGACCGCACGTTCTTATTCTCAAGAAAAGCTCAAGCCAAGAGTGCGTGACGCTTTTCGAACCGAAACAACGGATCGTGAAATTTTCAATGAAATGGGTGAACTAGGTTTACTCGGCCCAATGATTTCGGGTTACGGTTGCTCCGGCGTTAATACTGTTTCTTACGGCTTGATTGCCCGTGAAGTTGAACGAGTTGATTCTGGTTATCGTTCGATGCTGAGTGTGCAGTCTAGCTTGGTTATGTACCCAATTTACACCTACGGTAGTGAAGCGCAGCGTGAAAAATACTTGCCAAAACTGGCTTCTGGAGAATGGGTCGGCTGCTTTGGTTTGACTGAGCCAGATCACGGTTCTGACCCTGGCGGTATGAAGACACGTGCTAAATCTGTAGATGGCGGATATCTACTAAGTGGCTCAAAAATGTGGATTTCTAATTCACCGATTGCGGATGTATTCGTGGTTTGGGGAAAAACGGATGATGACGTGATTCGTGGCTTTATCTTAGAAAAAGGCATGAAAGGTTTAACCGCGCCAAAAATTGAAGGCAAGCTCGCGTTACGTGCTTCGATTACTGGTGAAATTGCAATGCAGGATGTGTTTGTTCCTGAAGAAAATTTATTACCGAATGTTAAAGGCTTGAAAGGGCCATTTGGTTGTTTGAACAGCGCACGTTTGGGTATTGCTTGGGGCGCACTCGGTGCAGCTGAAGATTGCTGGATGTCGGCTCACGCTTACACAATGGAGCGTACTCAATTCGGACGTCCACTAGCTGCCAATCAACTGATTCAATATAAGCTGGCACAGATGCAAACGGACATCAGTTTAGGCTTGCAGGGCGTGCTACGTGCGTCACAACTTAAAGATCAGGGCAAACTTGCACCGGAGTTGATCTCACTGCTTAAGCGTAACAACTGCACTAAGGCCCTTGAAATTGCTCGAGTGTCACGAGATATGCACGGAGGAAACGGAATCTCTGATGAGTATTCAGTGATGCGCCAGATGTTGAATTTGGAAGTGGTTAACACTTATGAAGGAACGGCCGATATTCACGCCTTGATTTTGGGTCGTGCACAAACTGGCATTCAGGCATTTTTCTGATGAGTCAGTCTCAAGAAACGGTTGCAAACACTATGATGCAACCCTTAGCTGGAATCAAGATTATCGATATGAGCAGGATTTTGGCTGGCCCTTGGGCTGGTCAAGTCTTGGCAGATCTTGGCGCGACGGTGTTGAAAATCGAGCGACCAAAAGTCGGTGATGATACTCGTCATTGGGGGCCTCCTTATCTTAAAGACAAGGAAGGTAATGATACTAAAGACGCTGCATATTTCTTCAGTGCAAATCGCGGTAAACAGTCAGTAGCGATTGATATTACACAGCCTGAAGGGCAAGCAGCCATTCGCGAATTGGTCACTAGTGCGGATGTATTAATTGAAAACTATAAGCTTGGCGGTTTAGCTAAGTACGGTTTGGATTATGAAACGTTGAATGCCGTTAATCCTGCTTTAGTTTATTGCTCAATTACTGGTTTTGGCCAAACCGGCCCTTATGCACATCGCGCAGGTTATGACTTTATGATTCAAGCCATGGGCGGATTGATGAGTGTGACGGGCGACTCTGATACCGCAGGT
>CALKXC010000149.1 GCA_938004025.1 uncultured Leucothrix sp.
CCAAATGAAATAACCATCCCCACAAATGGAATCAAGCAGTGTTTAATTTTAAACATTAATTACTTCTCTAGCTCTAAACTGTATTAGATGAAATGATCCGACCAGCCCGGATTTATTAGCAGCAAGCTACCATAAACAACATTGATTCTCTGCAAGCCACTTGAGTCAACGGTGCAAATATACTCACCAGCCGTCGCGAACCTTAACATTTAGTGAACAGCATCACCATATTGCTTTCAGTCATCTACTTAATATTTAGCGGCAAAGGGAATGGGTAGCCCTCTATCTTCTGAGGATTAAACTAATAAACTACCCTTTAAATTAACATTGCTTATAATACTCCATCTAGACGCTTCCAATCAGAGTGATAACCCATGCATTATGATGTACTAATTATCGGCAGCGGCGCAGCTGGCCTAAGCTTAGCCCTTAGTCTTCCTAAAAGAGTCAGCATTGCGATTCTGAGTAAAGATGTACTAAACGAAGGCAGTACATACTATGCTCAGGGCGGGATTTCAGCTGTTGTTGATAACGCCGATAGCATTGAATCTCATGTTACAGACACACTCACAGCCGGTGCAGGCCTTTGCGATGAAGCAATCGTCACGCAGGTAGTAAGCAAAGGTGAAGAAGCTATTCAATGGCTCATGGACTCAGGAGTCCCCTTCACCAGAAACCAAAACACCCCGAATTCTAACAAAGCCAGCGATCTTCACTTAACTCGTGAAGGTGGGCACTCTAACCGTCGAGTTGCACACGCTGATGACGCTAGCGGTAAAGCCGTTGAAGATACCTTGCTTGAGCAAGTTCATGCACAGGAAAATATTGCATTATTCGAACACCACATTGCCATCGACTTAATCACTACACGTCGCTTAGGCCACACCAGAGAAAATCGCTGTCTAGGCGCGTATGTACTTAACCGCAAAGAAAAGAAAGTAATAACCTTCTCAGCGGATTTTACAGTCTTAGCCACTGGGGGAGCGAGCAAAGTTTACCTTTATACTAGCAACCCAGATGGCGCCAGTGGCGACGGTATTGCTATGGGTTGGCGCGCTGGTTGTCGCGTAGCCAATATGGAATTTATGCAATTTCATCCCACTTGCTTGTATCATCCGCATGCTAAATCGAATCTCATCACGGAAGCGGTAAGAGGCGAAGGTGGCAGACTATTGCTCCCCGATGGCAGCCGCTTTATGCAAAATTATGATAAGCGAGGCGAGCTTGCACCCCGTGATATCGTTGCCAGAACAATCGACCATGAAATGAAACGCTTAGGTATTGATTCAGTGTTTCTCGATATTAGCCATAAGCCACGCGATTTTATTCTCAAGCATTTCCCTAATGTATTTGCGAGCTGCGAATCGTTTGGCTATGACATGAGTAAAGAGCCAGTACCCGTGGTTCCTGCGGCACATTACACCTGCGGCGGTTTAATGGTCGACTCAGATGGCCATACTGATATTCATAAACTCTATGCAATCGGTGAAACGAGTTTTACAGGGCTTCACGGTGCTAATCGTTTGGCGAGTAACTCACTCTTAGAGTGTATCGTTTACGGTAAATCTTGCGCTGAAGACATTATTAAAAACCTCGACAACCCATTACCAAAAGTCAACATTCCTGATTGGGATGATAGCAGAGTCACCGACTCTGATGAGCGAGTCGTTATCAACCATAACTGGGACGAAGTGAGACGATTCATGTGGGACTACGTTGGCATAGTACGCACATCAAAACGCTTAGCACGAGCACGTAATCGAATCGAGCTGCTCCTTAAAGAAATCGATGAATACTATGTTAACTTCAATATTACCGCTGATCTCATTGAACTTAGAAATCTAGCGGAGGTGGCAAGACTAATCATTCGCTCTGCGCAAAGTAGAAAAGAAAGCCGCGGCTTGCACTACACACTGGACTATCCAGAAAGTGATCCGTTGCTTGAGCAAGTTAACAGCATTCTCGACCCGATTAGACGCCCCTACTGATATGAATCATTTGTCGGTATAATGCGCCACTTTTTATTACGTCAGCTAACAACGGAACCTCTATGAATCTGTCCAGCCTAACCGCAATTTCTCCTATTGATGGTCGTTACGGAAACAAAACGCAAGCCTTAAGACCTTACTTCAGTGAATATGGCCTGATTTACCATAGAGTCCTTGTAGAAATTCGTTGGTTGCAAGCGTTAGCCAATCACGAAGCAATTACTGAGGTTCCCGTTTTTTCTGTTGAGGCAAATGATCTACTGGAGTCTTTAATCTCACAGTTTGATGAAGCAGACGCTGCTCGAATCAAAGAAATTGAGCGCACCACAAATCATGATGTCAAAGCAGTTGAGTACTTTTTAAAGGAAAAAATCGCTGATAACGCTGAGATTAATCAAGTGAATGAGTTCATCCATTTCGCTTGTACCTCAGAAGACATTAACAACCTTGCCTATGGTCTTATGCTTAAAGGTGGTCGTGATGCAGTCCTACTCCCTCAACTTGAGGAAGTAAATGCAACCGTTACTGAGCTTGCGCACCAATATGCAGACGACCCGTTACTCAGTAGGACTCATGGACAACCAGCCTCACCTACCACTGTAGGCAAGGAAATAGCGAACGTAGGACAACGATTAAACCGACAAATCAACCAAATTAAATCCACTCAGATATTTGGAAAAATCAACGGTGCGGTGGGTAACTACAATGCACATTATTGCGCTTACCCAGAAATTGATTGGCCAGTATTTGCGAAACAGTTTGTCGAATCGCTAGGTTTAGAGTGGAATGCCTACACAACACAAATAGAGCCGCATGACTATATCGCCGAGTTGTTTGACGCTAATTGTCGTTACAATACGATTCTCATTGATTTTTGCCGAGACATCTGGAGTTACATCGCGCTTGGGCATTTCAAACAAAAAGTAATTGCTGGCGAAGTGGGTTCCTCAACGATGCCACACAAGGTTAATCCAATTGATTTTGAGAATGCTGAAGGCAATCTAGGCATCGCTAACGCCATCATGACGCATCTTGCTCAAAAACTTCCAGTATCACGACTTCAACGTGACCTCACAGATTCGACGGTGTTAAGAGCGCTTGGTGTCGGCCTTGGACATGGAATGATCGCGTACCAATCTACCCTGAAAGGCATGAACAAGCTTGAACTAAACAAGGAAAGCATCGCTGCAGAGTTAGATAGTAACTGGGAAGTACTGGGTGAGGCAGTGCAAACTGTTATGCGTCGTCATGGTATTGAAAAGCCTTACGAGAAGTTAAAAGAGCTCACTCGAGGGCGCCGCATTGATGCCAATGATATGGCTGAGTTTATTGATAAATTAGACTTACCAGAAGACGTCAAAAACAATCTCAAAAGCCTCACTCCTGCCAATTACCTTGGCAATGCAGCTGAACAAGCAAACAAGATTTAGGAAATTCATATGTCACAGCGCCTGCTTGGAACACTGTCTATCGATGACTTTCTTCAGCAACATTGGCAACAGAAGCCATTATTGGTTCGCCAAGCGGTTGATGTCGAGGAAATTGATCTAGATCCGGGTGAGCTAGCAGGACTTTGCTGTGACACTGAAGCGCCTTCGCGTATTGTGATTGAAAAGGGCGAAACGCCATGGCAAATGAAAATAGGCCCCTTTGAAGAACAGGACTTTACTTCACTTCCTGCTGATCATTGGAGCCTGTTAATCAATGATATTGAAACCTATTTGCCTGAGCTTCAAGCTTTCATAGAGCCTTTTCGTTTCTTGCCAGACTGGCGCATAGACGACCTGATGATTAGCTATGCAACCGACAACGGCTCAGTCGGCCCACATGTTGATGACTATGATGTCTTCCTAATTCAGCTAAAAGGTATCAGGCGTTGGTCAATTGATGAAAACCCCGATTTTGACAAATCTTTACTCACTGGACCGAGTTTAAAAATATTGCAAAACTTCGATCCCAATCAACAATGGAATTTACAACCAGGCGATATGCTATATCTCCCACCCAACATGCCTCATCATGGCGTTGCGGTCGGAGAATGTATGACATTATCGGTGGGCTTTAGAGCCCCTTCCAGTGGTGAGCTTGTGCAATCATGGCTTGACGACATCGGGGATAATGAAAGCTTCAAAGTACGCTTTAAAGACGCTGCACGCAAAGTACAAAACGATTCTGGTGAAATTATTCAGCAAGACCTTGCCGAATTAAAAGCGGTATTAATGCGGGGCATAACGGAGAGCTTGCCTAATCTCGATAGCTGGTTAGGTAAATATTTAACTGAAGGAAAACGCCCAGACCCTGCGTTACTTGAAGCTTACGCCAATGAAAATTATGAAGGCGCAAATCAAAACCTGCTGCCTGAAACTAATTACCAGCGCTTCCCTGGTACACGCTTCGCTTATACTAAAGGTGAAAATGAACTATCACTGTTCGTCGGAGGAGTTGAATTTCATCTCGACCATCACCATCTCGCTACTGTACAATATCTGTGCGGAGAGCAAGAATACCTTGCCCCAGCACTAGCTTCTATATGCAAAGACCCTGCTATATTGACGCTAATTAATACACTAATAAATAACAATAAATTCGTATTAATGGAGCACGACCCATGCGACCAAATTTCTGGGGACTACCCCTCTTCCTAACTTTATTTTTTCAAAGCACTGCTTGCTTTGCCAATCCATTTTTTGCCCAACAACTGGTAAGTGCAGCCCACGAACGCACTTATCACCCAGTTGTATATGATGGAAGTTACAAAAAAATTGGCTTTCCTTGGGGCGATGTTTCAAACAACGTTGGCGTCTGTAGTGATGTTGTCATTCGCGCTTACCGTAAGCTTGGAATCGACCTACAGCATCTAGTCAATCACGATATGTCGTTAAACTTTTTTGAATACCCTAGTTATAG
>CALKXC010000150.1 GCA_938004025.1 uncultured Leucothrix sp.
GCGACTGTCGCAATAGCAAGGTGAATAAAGTGCCGCTGCATCATTGCTGCATTTTCACCGCTGGCGCTATGTAACGTGATTCCACCTAGCGTCAGCAAGATGATCAGACTGATAAGGAGTACGAGATCAAGTTTAGACAGCACTTCCCATATGTGTCGAAAAATACCTAAGGACTCATACATAGCGGCTAATTCTCATATCTAAGCATTACCGTCAGAAAGTGTCGAGTTATCGGATGCCTGTTTTTCTTTTTTTAATTTATCGTCGCCATCAACTTGAATCGTTTCAGGCTCTACTTTGGGCTTTGGTAACAGGTAAGAGTCCAGTAATTGTCTCGCAATAGGAGCGGCAACGGCACTACCACCACCGCCATTTTCAACAATAACCGAAAGCGCAATTTTGGGTTTCTCAAGCGGTGCAAATGCTACAAAAAGGGAATGATCATGAAGCCGCTTGGCCAGTTTAGCTGCGTTGTATGTTTTATTTTGTGCGATACCAAATACTTGCGCAGTTCCTGTTTTACCTGCAAAACGGTATTTAGCACCTGCTCCAGAACCTCTAGCGGTTCCCATTGGCCCGTGAACCACGTTAACCATCCCTTGAACGACTGCATCCCATTGTCTGTCTTTAACGCTAACGCTAGGCAAAGCGATAGGCCTTACTGGCTTTTCAGGTAGATTTCTAGATACGCGCACTGCTTTTAGTACATGAGGCATCATACGTCTACCGCGCATTGCAACTGTCGCTGTGGCATGAGCAAGTTGTAAGGGTGATGCCGTCCAATAGCCTTGACCGATGCCGACGTTAACCGTATCACCCGGGTACCAATTGGTCTTGTGACGTTTGAGTTTCCACTCGGGAGTTGGCATTAGACCAGAGCGTTCATGTGGCAAATCGATCCCCGTTTTACTACCAAACCCGAACTTGCGCATTGCTTTAGAGTAGCGATCTATACCCATACGATAGGCAAGATCATAAAAGTAGACGTCGCAAGATTGATAAATGGCTCTATTTAAAGAGATATGTCCATGGCCTGTTTTCTTCCAGCAGCGGTAGTGTCTTCTTGTACCCGGTATTTGAAAAAATCCACGTCCTTTAACACTACGCTTAGTGGTTACAACACCCGCATCAAGTCCAGCTAGCGCCGCCATTGGTTTGATAGTAGAGCCGGGAGGATAAGCCCCCTGTAACGCTCTATTGAACAAGGGTCTGTCCATGTCATCGCGTAATGCGTTGTAGTTTTTATAAGAGATGCCATTGACGAATAAGTTTGAATCAAACATCGGCACACTTGCCATTGCCAGTATTTCACCATTCCTAGGGTCCATGGCCACAATCGCGCCGCGCTTACCTTCTAACAATTGCTCGGCTTTGATTTGGAGTTCAAGGTCTAGGCTAAGAAATAAATCCTCGCCCGAGATTGGAGACTCTTCGGCTAAGGTTCGTTGAGGTTCACTATGGGCGTCCATCTCAACTTTCTTGAACCCCGCTTTGCCATGAAGTCTTTCTTCATAAAAGCGCTCTATCCCTGTCTTTCCTACGTGGGTTGAACCTTTATATTCACTTTTCCCTAGCCTTTCCAAGTCTCGAGTATCAATGCGCCCAACATATCCAATAACGTGTGAGGCTACCGACCCGAGCGGGTAGACGCGCTCAGTTCGGATATTGACGGCAAAACCAGGAAAGCGATAGCGATTAACAGAGAAGATCGCAATTTCCTCTTCTGTTAATGCGGAACGTAAAATTACGGGCTGAAATCGGGAATTCACTCGAAGCTGCTGCTTGAACTTACTGACTTCTTTTTGGCTGATCGGGATGAGTTGCTGAAGCAACGCAATATTTTCATCCATGTCCTTTGCGATATTTCGAACGACTTCTAAGACGTACTCAATTTTATTGTCGGCTAGAACGATACCGTTTCGATCGTAAATTTGACCTCTAACCGGTGGAATAGGGATGCGTTTTTGGTAATTTTCCTGAGCAAGTTGCGTCAGGTTTTCATGGTTGGATATTTGTAGATAGAATAATCTAACGCCTATGACGGATAGCAGAAATAACACAGCAAGGCCTGCTACAACAGCACGAGACCTAAACAGGTGATATTCTTCTTTTTCGTCTTTTAGGATTCGTGTTTCCGACATTGTATTCGTCGTCGATTAGTATTATTGGAATGGATTGTGTCAAATTAGCACAATCCATTCATTATTGTTATTACTATCAAGCAATATTAAAAATGATGTTACTTGTTGTAAGCATCTACGCTTTCTTGAATGGCTTTACGCGCTTCCGCAGCATCCGCCCACTCATCAATCTTGACCCATTTACCTTTCTCTAACTGCTTATAATGTTCAAAGAAATGTTCGATCTGTTGAAGTAATAAAGCAGGTAGGTCAGTGTAGTTTTCAACGTGATCATACTCCGTTGAAAGTTTTCCGGCAGGAACGGCAACAATTTTAACATCTCCGCCACCTTCGTCTGACATATTAAGGACGCCTACTGGGCGAGCAGGTATCACACTGCCGTGGACTAATGGGTAGGGTGTAACGACTAGCACATCAATTGGATCGCCATCATCAGCTAAGGTGTGCGGAACAAAGCCATAGTTAGCGGGATAAAACATAGGGGCAGACATAAAACGGTCAACCATTAAGGCGCCGCTGTCTTTATCTACTTCATATTTTACGGGTGAAGCTTGAGCTGGAATTTCAATAATAACGTTAACGCTATTAGGAACGTCTTTTCCAACAGAGAGGTTGTCGATAATCATCGTTTTTTCCTGTAAGGGTTAATCATAAAGCTAAAAAAAATGGGCGTAGTATAGCGTTTACGGTAATGAAGAACTATGGCTAAATCCACGATGATGTGCGTTTGGGCATTTTCATGTGACATTGCCTTTTGCAAGCGATATTATCGCATCAAATAATTCCAGAGGATTAGCCTAGCATGCGTAATTCAATTCTTGAAAGTTATGCAGCGATGGCACTATTACAATGAGTTCTATCAGAGATCAATTGTTAAAAGCAGGTTTAGTGACAGAAGAGCAGGTTAAGCAGGCAGAAGCGAAGCCGAAGTCGAGACCTAATAAAAATAATAAGTCGGCAGCTGGGCATTCAAAGAGTAAAAAAAATCAAAATACAAAACCGGTGCCAAAAAAAACAGCAGTGAAAAAGCGTGAACTGACTGATTTAGAACTCTTTTATAAAGAGCGAGAAACCAAAGACAAGGCAGAAAAGCTGGAGCAGGAAAAGCAGCGTAAAGAAGCAACTCGAATTCGTAAAGAGAAACGCGCCAAAATCGGTTTACTAATCAAAACTAACATAGTCAATGATGAGGCTGCTGAGCATCGATACAATTTTGTAGTGGGTAGTTCGGTTAAATATTTGTTCGTTACCGAAGCTCAGCAAACTCAGCTGTCAAATGGAGAACTGGCGATAGTTTTCTTGGGCGAGAAACGCTGCCTTATTCCCACGGAAATCGGAAAACAGATTTTAGCAATTGAACCTTCAAGGATTGTGATTATTTCTGAACCAGAGGAATCTCCCTAACGACACACCATCACTTATAATAAATTGGAGTAACAAGTGATGGGAATGATCTCAGAATTTAAAGAGTTTGCAATGAAAGGCAACTTGTTGGATATGGCTACCGGTATCAT
>CALKXC010000151.1 GCA_938004025.1 uncultured Leucothrix sp.
TAATCAATATCGGCTCCAACCAAATACTGAAAGCTCATTGGATCAATTAGCAAGGTTACACCACTATTTTCAACAGAAGTGTCACCATCATTGATAGTTTCATCAAATGTGAAGCCGTATTGAAAACCAGAGCAACCGCCACCCGAAACGAAAACTCTCAGCTTTAGCGCTTCATTATTTTCTTCTTCGATTAACGTCTTTACTTTAGCGGCCGCCGCATCAGTGAAATTTAGCGGAGACATCTCTTCTGCCGTCATTGTCTGTACTGTCATGCTATTACTCCTAATTCAATCGATAGTTTCTAACAAAGCTATCGACCTACTTTACTCCACTCTTTCCAAAGAACAGATAATTAAACTGAAAACTTAGCTTGAGCAGCAGACGGGTTTATATCTGCGTTCTCAGCTGAGGTTTTTATAGGGTCAGATAGTTCATGATGAACTAATTTACCATTAACGCCTGCACCAACTGCCATTTCTAAGAGGTTATAGTGTAAATCACCGTTTATACGGGATTTTTCGTATAACTCTACTTTGTGAGAGGCCAATACATTTCCATCGATACGACCATTCACCATAACATTTGACGCTTTAACACTACCTTTAATGTGTCCTGCATCACTTAATATCAAGGTACTTGTCTCATCATCTGAGATTAAGTCCCCTTCAATAGTGCACTCAACATGCAAAATTCCTGAGAAATGCACATCCCCAGCAATTTTTAAACGTCTATTCAACATTGCATCGACCTTAGGTCGACTTTGCTGTGTATTTACAACTACTGGCTTTTTATTTTTCTTTTTAAACATATTCAATCCCCATCTTCAAACTTTGCCCTAGTTGGTTTGCCAACTTATTCGATCATTATGCCACTAATTATAATACACCGAACCTAGAATGCGGTAACGCTCATTATAATTAATAATTTATGGCAACATCGCAGGGTGTCTTAAGGCTTTCGTTTCGTCAAAACCAAGCATTAGATTCATGTTTTGAACCGCCTGGCCTGCGGCGCCTTTTACTAAATTATCAATGACTGATAACACTACGATTCTTGTGCCATTTGCCGGACGGTGAACCGCAATGCGGCACATGTTACTTCCTTTCACCGAGCGAGTCTCAGGCTGAGAACCTGCTGGTAACACATCAACAAAGTACTCATCGCTGTAACGCTTTTCAAATAACGCTTGAAGCTCAAGAGCCCCATCGTCACGAGTATAAAGTGTCGCATGAATGCCTCTAATAATGGGTAATAAATGCGGACTAAATGTCAAATCAACCGAAGTTCCAGCAACCTCTTGAAGCATCTGCACAATTTCAGGCTGATGACGATGACCACCGGTTGCATAGGCTTTAAAACTTTCACCCGCTTCACTCAGGATATTACCAAGCTTGCCTTGACGCCCTGCACCACTGATACCAGACTTTGTATCGGCAATTATGTTATCAAGATCAACCTTTCCAGTTTCAATCAGGGGCAATAAACCTAACGTTACTGCTGTTGGGTAGCATCCTGGGTTAGCAACCAGTTGAGCTTTCTTAACCTGTTCACGATTCATTTCTGGCAAACCATAAACAGCCGTCTCTAACAGCTCAGGGCATGCATGTGTCATGCCATACCATTCGCTCCAGACATCGACATCCTTGATACGAAAATCTGCCGCAAGATCGATAACTTTTATCCCAGCTTCTAGCAACTTGGGGGTATGTTCCATTGCAATCCCGTTTGGGGTAGCAAAGAACACTAAATCACAGTCACCAATAGCCTCATCAGACGGGTCACTAAACAAGCAATCACAATGGCCGCGAAGATTGGGAAACATTGCATCAACGCGAGTACCTGCATGGCTTCTTGAACTCACGAAACTGACTTCAACACCATCATGCATGGCTAATAATCTGAGTAATTCTACGCCGGTATATCCCGTCGCTCCTACGATGCCGATCTTTTTCATAATAATTCGCAACTGTTTATTGTTGGGTCGTATAATAGCTAGGATTAATGCGTCAATCTACGCTAGTTACACAAACTCTTTGTTAAATCCAATTTAAAGGTAAAGACATGTATTTATGGATGAAAGCTTTCCATGTCATATTTATGGTCACGTGGTTTGCGGGCTTATTCTATCTACCAAGACTATTTATCTATCATGCAATGGATGAAAACAAAGCTAGTTTTGACTTATTTGGCGTAATGGAAAAAAGATTGTTTGGGATTATGACAATTGGCGCCTTACTGACCGTGGTATTTGGTGTTGCACTTGTAGCAATGAACTGGTCATACCTTATTTCAAGCACTTGGTTTGCGGTGAAGGTATTTTTTATTTTGGCTTTATTCGGATATCACTTCTGGTGTTATAAAATTATGATCCTGTTTCGTGAAGGGCGGAATCAAAAGAGTCATGTATGGTATCGATGGTTTAACGAAGCGCCGGCAATTGCCTTAATCGCCATTGTTGTCATGGTAGTTGTCAGACCTTTTCAGGCCTGACAATACCAATCAAACGTTCGTGTTTCCCAGTAAAGGACCAAGCTCATCCAGAGCTTTTTCATATACTGACCGTTTAAAGTACACTACCTCTCTAATAGGTCGATGGTGATGAACCCAGCGCCACCCGTCAAACTCAGGAGCTTCTGTTGCCCTGAGATTGACACAGGAGTCGTCAGAGGTCAGCCGCAGTAAAAACCACACTTGCTTTTGACCAATACAAACCGGTATGGAACGTCGACGAATCAGATGCTTAGGCAAACGGTATTTCAACCAGTCTGCCGTCGAACCTATCACTTCAACGTGCTCTTCAGTCAGACCAATCTCTTCATGAAGTTCTCGGTACATCGCTTCCAAAGGGCTTTCCCCTTCATTGATGCCACCTTGAGGAAACTGCCAGGAACGTTGCCCTATTCGTTTCCCCCAAAACACTTTACCGTCACTGTTGGAGAGGATAATGCCTACGTTTGGTCTAAAACCATTCTCGTCAATCAAGGCACTCTCCATTGTCTATCTTTATGGGTCGATTTTTTCATAACTATCATGAATCAGCAAATGTTAGCCGCTATAATGTGGCTTTTTTTGCACTATTCTTTGGTACAAACGACATTCGGTACCCATTTCCATCATTTAGAATGAGATAACATCCATGACATTAGCCCTTTTTGACCTAGACAATACCTTACTGAGTGATGATAGTGATTATAGATGGGGTCAGTATTTAGTTGAAAAAAAACTGATTGATAGCGAAGAGCACACTAAAAAGAATAAAGCCTTTTATCAACAATACTCTGAAGGTGTGCTCGATATTCACGAGTTTTGTGCTTTTAGCTTTGAATTTTTAGCCAGCAAAAGTATGGAAGAACTAGCTGTTTTACATAAAGATTTCATGGAAACTCAAATCCTAGCGTCCATGTCAAACAAGTCGAAAGCTCTAATCGCCCAACACAAAGCGATGGGACATACCTTAATGGTCATCACAGCGACCAATAGCTTTGTCACTCGCCCGATAGTGACGGCTTTCGGAATTGACAACCTCATTGCAACGGAACCTAAAATTGAAAATGGTCGCTATACTAGGGAAATTGATGGAGTGCCGTCCTTTAAAGAAGGGAAAGTCACTCGATTACACGCATGGTTAGAAAAAAATAATGAAACGCTAGAGGACAGTTACTTTTACAGCGACTCTCACAATGATCTACCCCTTCTAGAAATAGTAACAACCCCAATCGCTGTTGACCCTGACCCCAAATTGCGTGCAGTGGCAGAAGATAAAGGATGGGATATTATTTCACTAATTGACGACTAGCTAAAATTGAGCAGTTTCTTTGACTTATATTAATCTGTCATTATGCTTTGTTAAACTAAGCTGTTAGGTTCAATCAAGCCTAACAAGCTGCTAAAATAACCATAAGCTAACAGGAAGGAACTCACACGGAGTATCGGATATGGATGAATTAATTGATATTGCCACTTACGATGGTATGAAAGATCTTCTTGAAGATGAGTTTCCTGCCTTTCTAGAGATGTTCTTTTCGGAGAACCAAGAGGCGCTTGACAAAATTAAGGTCGGTCTAGAAAGTAATGATGCAGACTCGATTCGAGCAGCTGCGCATAATTTAAAATCAAGCAGCGGTTACATTGGTGCTACCAAACTTTCTGAGTTAGCTCGTGATATGGAA
This sequence comes from uncultured Leucothrix sp., assembly GCA_938004025.1. Classification (GTDB taxonomy): domain Bacteria; phylum Pseudomonadota; class Gammaproteobacteria; order Thiotrichales; family Thiotrichaceae; genus Leucothrix. The sequence continues at coordinate 4,170 of CALKXC010000151.1, forward strand.
ACTGAAGCAAGCACTGGCAGCATTGATAAAGTCGGCGATATGTTTACTGAGTCACAAAGTATTTTTGATACTCTGAAAACTACCCTTTCATAGAGCTGGTTATAACTTCTCCAAGCGATCAGTGCAGACCGCTACTGACTAGATAACCACCAAAAAAAGACATTAAAAAAGCCGCTTCCGGAGCATTCCAGAAGCGGCTTTTTAATCACTGAAGCGTAACTACAGCTTTAGTATCAACGTATTCAACTTGTGAACAAATCCAGCAGGATCTTCAAGCTGTCCGCCTTCTGCTAACAAAGCCTGGTCAAACAGAATGCTCGCCCAGTCTTTGAACTGTTCATCATCTGTCTCACCTTCCATCTTAGCCAACAACGGATGCGTTGGATTGATCTCAAGTACTGGCTTGCTCGATGGCATATCGTGACCCGCCTGCTTCATCAACTGCTGCATATAAAGTGCCATGTCATGCTCACTCAATACAATGCAAGAAGGTGATGTCGTCAAACGATGTGAAATACGGACATCTTCAACCTTATCTGACAAAGCCTCTTTCAACTGCTTAAGCAGCGACTGAGCTTCCTCTTCAACTTTCTTCTGCTCTTCTTTATCTTCTTCTGAATCCATCTTACCTAGATCCAGCTCGCCTTTAGCAACTGACTGAAGTGGCTTACCATCAAACTCAGTTAGACCATTGATCATCCACTCATCAACGCGATCAGAAAGCAGTAACACCTCGATTCCTTTAGCACGGAATACCTCAAGGTGCGGGCTATTCTTAGCTGCCATAAAGCTGTCAGCCGTCACGTAATAAATCTTTTCCTGACCTTCCTGCATGCGTGCAACATAATCTTCTAAATTCACGTCTTGCTTTTCAGCATCAGTATGTGTGGAAGAGAAGCGCAGCAACTTAGCAATTTGCTCTTTGTTTCCACTGTCTTCATGCGGGCCTTCTTTCAGAACCTTGCCGAACTCATCCCAGAAAGACTGGTATTTTTCAGCATCATTCTTAGCCATAGAGCCTAACAGACCCAACACCTTCTTCACCGACGCCTTCTTCATGCTGTCGATTGTCTTGTTAGACTGCAAAATCTCACGAGAAACGTTTAGCGGTAAGTCATTAGAATCAATCACACCACGGACGAAACGCATGTAGTTAGGCATTAGATTCTTAGTGTCATCCATGATGAACACGCGCTGCACGTATAGCTTAATGCCGTTACGCTGCTCAGGCTCCCACAAATCCATCTGTGCCTTAGCTGGAACGTAAAGCAGTGACTTGTACTCAAGGTTTCCTTCAACATGGTTATGCGACCACGCCAAAGCATCCTGCCAGTCGTGAGCAATATGCTTGTAGAACTCTTGATACTCTTCGTCTTTGATATCAGACTTAGGTAGTGTCCAAAGCGCATTCGCCTTGTTAACCACTTCCCACTCAGGGTCCTTAGGTTCGCTTTCTTTTACCTTACCTTCTTCATCGTACTCAGGCATTTCCTGCTTATACATCTTAACGGGCAAAGGAATATGGTCGGAGTAAGTAGAAATGATGTTGCGCAAACGGTAGCTGTTAGCGAACTCTTTTTCTTCTTCTTTAAGATGAACAACAATCTCAGTACCACGAGATGGCTTATCAGCCGCTTCTAAGGTGAAACCATTTTGCCCATCAGACTCCCAAGTCACCGACTCAGTTTCACCGGCTGCACGAGTGGTTAAAGTGACTTTATCAGCAACGATAAAGGCAGAATAGAAACCCACACCGAACTGACCGATAAGGTTGGAATCTTTTGCAGCGTCACCAGAGAGCTTAGATAAAAACTCTTTAGTGCCTGACTTAGCAATCGTACCGATATTCTCGATCACTTGCTCACGCGTCATACCAATACCGTTATCGCGGATTGTTACCGTATTCGCTTCTTCGTCGAACTCAACTTCTACACGAAGCTCGCCGTCGCCTTCGTAAAGTGCATCGTTAGAAATCGCGTTAAAACGCAACTTGTCACAGGCATCCGCACCGTTGGAAATCAACTCGCGGAGGAAAATTTCTTTATTGGAATACAGAGAGTGAATCATCAGCTGCAGAAGTTGATTAACCTCTGTCTGAAACTGCATAGACTCTTTAGCTTGTGCTTGTGCCATTTAGGTTTTCCTGATTTGTTAAACTGTGTGTTGGGAATTTTGGGGCTCCACGCACGAATTCAAGGGATTAGTTGACTTTAGGAGGACTTTTTTTATTTATCTGGATTTTTCGTGTAAAACACCTATCTATGCTATAAAAGTATAAAGTATCACGTTATGGTTTTTCTATGTACAAAGCGTTAAGCAACAAAAAAACAGAGCTAGATCAGCATCGACCAATGCCGCCAGAGCTGGTCACAAACTTGGATGATTGGTTTCGCGTTGAGCTGACTTATACCTCAAATGCTATTGAGGGTAATACACTGACACGTCAGGAAACCGCTTTGGTGGTGGAAAAGGGCTTAACAGTACGCGGGAAAAGCCTTAATGAACACTTAGAAGCCCGCAACCATGCGAATGCT
>CALKXC010000152.1 GCA_938004025.1 uncultured Leucothrix sp.
GGCGCTTTTCAAGGCGCGTCTACCGACAGGGTTGGCAAGTTTGCGCATGCGCATGGCGGTACGTTGTTTTTAGATGAAATTGAGAGTATGCCGCTTGAGCTTCAAATCAAATTACTCCGAGTGTTGCAAGATAGGGTGGTAGTGCCGCTGGGTACGAATCTTGAAACGCCAATCGATGTGAGAGTAATCGCGGCGTCGAAAATTGATTTGCTGGAAGCGTCCCAAGAGGGGCTTTTCAGGGAAGACCTCTACTACCGGCTTAATGTGTTAAGTATTAAGGTTCCCGCATTAAAGCAGCGCCTTGAAGACATTCCTTTGTTGTTTAAGCATTTTATTAACGTGGTTAGTCAACAGCATAATCGTCCGGTGAAAGAGGTGTCGAGCGATGAGCTGAGCTTGCTGATTGCTCATGATTGGCCAGGAAACGTGCGTGAGTTACAAAACGAAGCCACAGCCTATGTGTTGGAGTTGCCAAACAGTATGCTAAGTGATCAGTCGGCGACCACGGCGGATGAATTTTCTTTGGCTGACAAAATGAATGCCTTTGAAAAACAAGTCATAGAGCAAACCCTGCTAGAGCAGAAAGGCAGTTTGAAAGCCAGTTACGAGTTATTGGGTGTTTCTCGAAAAACACTGTATGACAAAATGCAGAAGCATAATATTCAGGTCGGTGTGTAGAAAGCGAAACATGATTAATTGCTCTAGGGGTGGGAATCTACACCTTAGCCATCGTTTAAGCGTTTTGAAAATCTTCGTTTTAAGCAGATTATATCAATAAATTCAATTGCTTAGTCTCGTATTTTTTTGCAGCCAATTGTTCTTCTTTGTGATTACTCTCAGAGTTGATAACATGGTTTCAGTTTCGGGCTTTGTCGAAACATTCAAAATTCAATGGTACGAGGAGAAATCAAATGAAAAAAACTCTATTAGCGGCAGTGATCGGTAGTGTAGTGATGTTAAGCAGCTCGGCTGCATTTGCAGCGTGTGATGCTGGCGAGACAAAAATTAAATTCGCTCACGTAACAAACACTGACAAGCACCCAAAAGGTATTGCGGCAACATTGCTTGAGAAGCGTGTTAACGAAGAGATGAACGGCAAGCTTTGCATGGAAGTTTTCCCTAACTCTACACTTTATAACGATAACGACGTGCTAAAAGCGATGTTAGGTGGCGACGTTCAACTAGCCGCTCCAAGTCTGTCTAAGTTTGAGAAGTTCACTAAGAAGTACCGCATCTTTGACCTTCCTTTCATGTTCACTAACATGGAAGCGGTAAACAAGTTCCAGCTGTCTGATACAGGTCAGGCGATGAAAGATGATATGCAAAAGCGTGGTCTTCAAGGGCTAGCGTTTTGGCATAACGGTATGAAGCAGATGTCGGCTAACAAGCCTTTAATGCTGCCTACCGATGGTAAAGGCTTGAAGTTCCGCGTTCAGTCTTCTGACGTATTGAAAGCTCAGATGTCTGCAATGGGTGCAAGCCCACAGCCAATGGCTTTCTCTGAAGTGTACGGTGCACTGCAAACGGGTGTTGTAGACGGTCAGGAAAACACGTGGTCTAACATCTTTGGTAAAAAGTTCTTCGAAGTTCAGGACGGTACGACTGAAACTAACCACGGTATCATCGATTACTTGCTAGTGACTTCAACTAAGTTCTTGGCGTCGCTTAAAGAAGATGATCGCGCTCAGTTCTTGAAGATTGTTGCTGAAGTAACGGATGCGAGAAACAGCGAAGCATTCAAAGTAAACCAAGAAGCTAAGGCTGCGATTGTTGCTGCGGGTGGAAAGATTCGCCAGTTAAATGCTGAGCAGAAGGCTGCGTGGGTTGCTGCGATGAAGCCAGTATGGGCTCAGTTTGAAGGTGATGTAGGTGCGGAGAACATTGCAGCGGCTCAAGCGTTCAATGCTGAAGTATCTAAGTAATATTAGTTTTACAGTAAACCTCAGAGTTAGGCTTTGAGGTTGCTGTTGTGATGATATCCCCGACTCGCTCGGGGATATTTGATTCTGAATATCACTAATGGGAGGTGAGTCATGAGTTCAGCCGGTCAGGTAGAACCTCAGGGCGCAGTAGGGCGTTGGGTAAATTCCATTGAAGAAAATGGGATAGCGCTTATTTTGGGTTTGATGACAATTATTACGTTTACCAATGTGGTACTACGTTACGGCTTTGATACCGGGCTGATTTGGGGGCTTGAAGCGACTTCATATTTGTTTGCTTGGTTGGTGTTATTTGGCATGAGTTATTGTGTCAAAGTAACCGCACACATTGGCGTTGACGCGCTAATCACTTATTTTTCACCCAGCTTGAGACGCCTTGTGGCGCTTATGGCAGCGGGTATTTGTCTGGCTTACGCTTTTTTGTTGTTAAAAGGTAGTTGGGATTTCTTTGCAAATTTTGTCGGTTTACCGGGCACTACCGGTAGCTGGTTCCCAACAGGGTTTCATGCGGACTTTCAAAACCAAAGCTGGTATGAGGGTGACGACATCCCCATGCCTGAATTTTTGCGATTCTTAGAGCCAATGCTCAATGATGGTGAAGCATATGAAAAGCTGCCGCTAATGGTGCCTTATTTGATTCTCCCGATTGGTGTGGCCTTGTTGTTGTTTCGATTGATTCAAGCGACGGTAAGAATTTATACCGGAAAGATTAGTGGTTTGATCGCAAGCCATGAATTAGATGAGGGGGCTAAGTAATGGATGTTGCCATTTTATTCGCACTGATTGTAGGTCTTTTATTATTGGGTGTGCCCATTGCGATTGCCTTAGGTTTCAGCTCGATGATGTTCTTGCTGGTGCTGTCGGACACATCGTTAGCTTCTATCGCGCAAACGCTGTTTCAAGCGATGGCTGGGCACTATACGTTGCTCGCGATTCCGTTCTTCATTTTAGCCTCTAGCTTTATGTCTACCGGTGGCGTGGCGAAACGTATCATTCGTTTCTCGATTGCTTGTGTGGGACATTTCCACGGCGGGCTAGCGATTGCGGGTGTGTTTGCCTGCATGATGTTCGCTGCACTGTCTGGCTCATCGCCTGCAACGGTAGTCGCCATCGGTGGTATCGTTATTGCCGGTATGGTGAAAGTTGGCTATACCAAAGAGTTTGCCGCCGGGGTTATTTGTAATGCGGGTACCTTAGGTATCTTGATTCCCCCATCAATCGTGATGGTGGTATATGCCTCTTCAGTCGATGTATCGGTAGGACGTATGTTCCTTGCCGGCGTTATTCCTGGATTGATGGCTGGCCTTATGCTAATGATTGCGATTTATGTGATCGCGCGTTTTCGTAATATGCCGAAGGGAGAGTTTGCTGGATTTAAAGAGATTGCTGCTTCGGGTGCAGAAGCGGGTTGGGGTTTGTTCCTGATTATCATTATTTTAGGCGGTATCTACGGCGGTATCTTTACACCAACGGAAGCGGCTGCGGTCGCGGCGATTTACTCTTTCTTTATCTCGTCATTTATCTATCGCGATATGGGGCCGCTGGCGGGTAAGGAAAAAGCGACGTCTAATAAAGAGTTCATAAGCAGTCTGCCTCGTTACATTTTAGAAACGGTTGTTTACTTAATACCGGCCATTTTTCACAAAGACACGCGTAAAACATTGTTTGAAGCAGGGAAATTAACGATTACGTTGCTGTTCATTATTGCCAACGCTTTGATCCTAAAGCACGTGTTGACGGATGAGCAGATTCCTCAGCAGATTACGAACGCAATGCTGGCCGCAGGCTTGGGTCCCGTCATGTTCTTAGTGGTAGTGAATGTGATCTTGCTAATCGGGGGGCAGTTCATGGAGCCGTCGGGCTTGTTAGTGATTGTGGCGCCGCTTGTGTTCCCGATTGCTATGGAGCTAGGGATTGACCCAATTCACTTAGGAATCATCATGGTAGTAAACATGGAAATCGGTATGATCACGCCGCCGGTAGGCCTGAATTTGTTTGTGACCAGTGGTGTTGCCGGCATGCCGATGATGTCGGTAGTAAGAGCGGCTTTACCGTTCCTTGCGATTCTATTTATCTTCTTGATTATGGTAACTTATATCCCTTGGTTGTCTACTTTCCTACCAAACACCTTCATGGGACCGGAGATAGTGCTTAGGTAAACAAAAAGTAATCTTGAAAGATAAGATCAAGCCGCTAAAGTTTAGAGTTTTAAGCTATACTTGAAACTCAACTAGCGTAGATAAGTCACTTTAGGCGTGTGGAATGTATTTTCCACACGCCTTTTTCTTTATACTCTGTTGCAAATCTGAACAAAATAACGAGAGGAGTCCAAACGGATGCTAAATCCCGCCACTGCACAATCAGTCATTGATCACGCCTTATCACT
>CALKXC010000153.1 GCA_938004025.1 uncultured Leucothrix sp.
ATGATTGAATCCCACTCGTTTACAACGAACTCACAAGAAAGGCTAGCGCGCTTACAAAGCTCTGCACCTAACTCAATTTCAAAACCCGCTAGCTTGCCGCTGTCATCCATGAAGTTCCAAGGAGCATAAGCACCTTCTGTACCAAAACGTACGGTTTCAGTTTTGTAGAAAGGGCCTTTCTTGAAGAACTCTTGAATCATCTTGTCTAGCGTGCCATCTTTTTTAACGTCTGCAAGTGCCGCATTCATTTTTCCAGCAAGCTCTGTATCTTTTGGACGCATACCTAGCGCAACACCGCCACCAATCTGAACGCCTGGGCCAACAAAAACAATGTTACCAGCAGAACCATCAACAACAGGCTTCAAGAAGCTATCGTCAGCTAGTAGCAAGTCAATATTACCCGCCGCTAAATCCGCAACTGACTGATCTGGCTTTTCATATAACTTGATGGTGTTGCCTGCTTTCAGATTTGCTTCCAAATAAGCTGCTTGAACTGTTGCACCTTGTGCACCAATTTTCTTGCCTTTCAGGTTGTCAAAATCAAACTCATCACCTTTTGCTGCAGCATAGCGTGATGGATCAGCTGGATAGTACTCATCACTAAACATGATGGTCTCTTTACGCTTATCCGTCACCGACATACCAGCCATGATGACATCGTAGTTACCCGCCATCAGGTTCGGAATGATTGAATCCCACTCGTTAACCACGAACTCACACTCAAGCTCAGCTCGGCGGCAAAGCTCAGCGCCCAGTTCAATCTCAAAACCTGCTAATTTACCGCTATCATCCATGAAATTCCATGGAGCATAAGCGCCCTCAGTACCAAAACGTACCTTGTCTGCTGCGAAACCTGTGCTTGCGAACGCAGCCAGTGCCATTGTTAGTAAAAGCTTTTTCATTTCTTAAGAACTCCTCAGTTCAGCCCGATTCTATAGTAATAACACAGTCGGCAGGCTAAGCCGCTGTGTTTGAAAGAAACTGTTGTAAGCGTATTGATTTCGGTGAATTGAACATCTCTGATGGATGCCCTTGTTCTTCAATCAATCCCTGATGTAAGAATATTGCCTTGTTAGACACGTCTCGTGCAAAGGCCATTTCATGGGTAACAACGATCATTGTTGTACCTTCTTCTGCTAATTGGCGCATGACGCCAAGTACTTCGCCAACCAATTCAGGATCTAGTGCCGATGTAGGCTCGTCAAACAGTATGGCATCAGGTCTCATTGCTAATGCACGCGCAATTGCGGCACGTTGCTGCTGTCCGCCGGATAAAAATGCTGGGTAAGTGTCTTGTTTGTCCGCGATGCCAACTTTATTCAAAAACTCCAGCGCCGTCTCTTTTGCCTCTGCTTTTGATAAACCTTGAACACGCACTGGTGCTTCCATAACGTTTTGCAAAATCGTTAAATGAGACCATAGATTAAACTGTTGGAAAACCATCCCTATTCGTGAACGCAAGTGTTGAACTTGCTTAGGGTCTGTCGCTTGGCGGATGCCTTTGCGATTGGTCTTTAATGTCACCAATTCCCCTGAAAGGGAAATATCACCCTCTTCAGGTATTTCTAATAAGTTGATGCAACGCAGAAAAGTTGATTTACCGGACCCGGATGAGCCAATAAGGGAAATCACATCGCCTTTTTGAGCTTCCAGCGATAAACCATGCAACACCTCAAGATCACCAAACCGCTTCTTGATGTTTTCAACTTTCAGTACATTTGGTGTCATTCATGGCCCTGTATTTGCATTATTGGATGCGAATACAAAGTAGCGGATACCCTTCTGAAAAACAAGCTGAATAAAATAATACTCAGCTAAATAATTGTTTACCCTACGTCGTCAAGTTCATATTTCTTGATACGGTAGCGTAGCTGACGGAATGTCATTCCAAGCTGTTTAGCAGCCGCTGTTCTGTTCCAGCGTGTTTGCTCTAGTGCTTCAAGAATTTGACTCTTCTCTGTATTTACTTCACTCGCCTGCCACGCTGGGTGCGCTGCAATTTTTGCTTGCATGACTTCTGTGGTTTTTAATACAGGACTCGTTTCTGGCAGCTGTAAATCCGCTGGCTGTATGACATTATTCTCACAAAGAGTTGAAGCTCTTTCTAAGATATTTTCAAGTTCACGTACATTGCCTGGGAATGGATAAGCATTCAAAACCGACATTGCGGCTTCTGACAAATCTATATTCGGCAAAGCCCATCTCTCTGAGATTAGCTCCAAAAAGAAATGTGCCAATAACTCAATGTCCCCACCACGCTCATGGAGTGGCGGCACATCTAGCTTAATGACATTCAAGCGATAGTATAAATCTTGTCTAAAGCTGCCTTGCTCAACTTCATTTTCAAGATCTTTATGCGTTGCACTCAAGATACGGATATCAACCGGCATCTCTTCATTACTACCCACCGGCTTAATCGCTTTCTCTTGTATCGCACGAAGCAATTTAACCTGCATACCCAAAGGAAGGTCAGCCACTTCGTCTAAAAACAACGTGCCTTTGTGAGCGGCTTGGAACAGTCCTTTTTTATCTTCGACAGCACCCGTAAAGCTACCCTTCTTGTGACCAAAGAACTCGCTTTCCATCAGGTTTTCAGGAATAGCACCACAGTTTACTGGAACAAAACTACCTTTAGCGCGCGGACTGCGATTATGAATTTCGTTTGCAACGAGCTCTTTACCACTACCTGACTCTCCGTGAATAAACACGGGTGCTTGGCTTCTGGCTAGTTTTAAGATGGTTGCATTTAGGCGCTGCATTGCCTCTGACTCACCAATAATAGAACTTTTATTAGCTGGCTGACTTGCTGTTTTCTCGCCACTAGCGGGCTCTGAAATTTGCCCTGAAAGCGTCAGTGCTGTTTGTACTAAATCTCTTAGCTTGCTTAGGTCTACCGGTTTTGAAACAAAGTCATAAGCACCCGCTTTCAATGCCTCAACCGCTGATTCCATGCTTCCAAACGCGGTAATTACGGCGACAGGTATGTGTGCATAATCACGCTGTATGAAGCGAACGACATCTAAGCCCGTGCCGTCAGGGAGCTTCATGTCAGTCAAACATAAATCTGGCTTAAAGTTTTGAATCGCCAACAGGCCTTCTTTTACAGAACCCGCTGTTGCCGTGTCTAACCCCATTCGCAATAAAGTAATTTCCAGAAGTTCGCGGATATCTGGTTCATCATCAATTACTAAAACTTTTTGCTGTGCCATAACGCTTCTCTATTATTATTTTTAACTATTTTTTCTGTGAGCGAACACTATTCTAAAACAACTACCCTGACCTTTAAGCTGAACGTACTCCAAATTTCCACCATTACTTAAACATAACTCACGCGCCATGAATAAACCGAGACCGGTTCCTTTGGTGCTAGTCGTATAAAAAGGCTCAAATAAACGTTCCTGCGCCACATCATTAATACCCACACCGTTATCAATGACACTGAGTATTAAGTCACGAGTGTGTGCAGGCTGCATACATTGGATATCTAGGCGTAATTTTGCGGGGTCTTCGTGTGCGTACTTTTCTGCATTTCGGCACAAATTCCACATAATCTGATCAAAATGATTAGGGTCAAACTGTATCTCGGCGTCGCCGGGCTCCACAAATAAGTTAATTTGCTTCATGGTTAATTCTGACTGTCGAACAAAGTCTTCCCTAAATTTTTGTAACCAAGCATTTAGTGGAATGTTTTCACGGGTTGCTTCACGCTTGCGGGAAAGATTGAGGACGCTTTCTATCGTGGTGTTCATTCTTGTAGAGTTTTCTTGAATGATCTGCACCATGCGATGATCGGGCTTTGTTAATTCTGGAGACTCGGATAACAACTGAGCGGCGTGACTAATCGCTCCTAGTGGATTGCGGATTTCATGAGCGATATTCGCCGTCAGTTGACCAAGCGATGCCATCTTCACGCCTTGCTGTTTTTCACGTTGCGCGCTGGTGTCCTCTAAATAAATAAGCGCTGCGCCACTCGAACGCGTGCCTAACTGTGATAAACGAAAGCTTAGCTCAGTGGTTCTCCAATGCTTGATGTCGTAACTGACCACTTTTGGACAAACGTTTTTAATCCAATGTTTGAAGTGTGCGTTCAACTCCGGTGCAAAGTCCCGCAATGGTTTACTTCGCCAATCAGGCGGACGCCCTAACATATCCCATGCCGTTGGATTCATATGCCGGATTACACCATTTTTCTCTACAACCAAGATGCCCGTTTGTAATTGATCCAGAATGGATTGATTGAGCTGAGACATATTAGCCAGGTCGACACCACGCCGCTTAGCCAACTCTGCTGTCATTGACGCTTTTTCAAACCATTTCCCTAGCAACCAAGATGCTGAAAAAATGAAGAAGGTTAGGATACCAGCGTAAGTTAAATCAGAATCACTACGTGCTGCTTCTTGCTGCATATAGGCTTCGACCCCAAGCAAGCAAGATATTGCGATCGCGGTGATCATTAAAGAGACTTGGCCGGGCCGAAGAACATTTTGCAGGATTATCGGTAGGCCTAGTAAAAGTCCCATTCCTGAGTGCAAACCACCGCTCGAAAAGATTAACAACAACAGGAAAATGATATCGGTCACAGGCTGTAAATAAACCTGTGCCATATAGGATGGCCATTGAAAATGTGCGCTAAAGATAGCGACGACAGAGAGTACAGTGAAACCGTTGAGAACCCATTCAAAGATTAAAGGGTCATAAGTACCCAGCTGCAGCGTGATACCTTTGGTCAATACCGTCAGCTGCAGTAAACCGACTAAAATTAATCGATAAATGCTGTAAAGCTGAATCGGGCTCCATGGGTTTTGGTGGAGTACAAAACCGGGTGT
>CALKXC010000154.1 GCA_938004025.1 uncultured Leucothrix sp.
TGAAACGGAGATGTTAACCGAGCTACGTCAGCGCGCAGAAGTTGATGCTATTAATGTGTTTGGCCAAAACCTTAAAGACCTCTTGCTTGCAGCACCTGCTGGACAGAAAGCCACCATGGGGCTCGACCCGGGTTTAAGAACCGGTGTGAAAATTGCCGTTATTGATAACACAGGCAAATTCTTAGATGAGACCGCTATTTTCCCTCACGCTCCACGAAATCAATGGGATGAATCAATTTCAACGCTCGCAAAAATGTCTGCAAAACATAACGTTAATTTGCTAGCGATAGGTAATGGAACTGCATCACGAGAAACAGATAAGCTTTGTGCAGATCTAATGAAAAAGCATCCTGAGCTAGGTTTGCAAAAAGTAATGGTTAGTGAAGCAGGAGCTTCAGTGTATTCGGCTTCAGAAATTGCCGCCGCAGAATTTCCAAATTTGGATGTCACTGTGAGAGGTGCGATTTCAATAGCACGCCGCTTACAAGATCCATTGGCTGAGCTAGTTAAGATAGATCCTAAGTCGATCGGGGTAGGCCAATACCAGCATGATGTGAATCAATCGCTTCTGGCGAAAAATCTAGACTCAGTTGTTGAAGATTGTGTGAATTCTGTTGGTGTTGAGGTTAATACCGCATCTGCTGAGATTCTCAGCCACGTCGCGGGTTTAAATAAAACCATCGCACAGAACATCGTTAACTACCGAGATGAAAACGGCGTTTTCACTAATCGTAAGCAGCTAAAAAAAGTGCCGCGTTTAGGAGAAAAAGCATTTGAGCAAGCCGCAGGATTCATAAGAATTCGCGGGTCTAATAACCCTCTTGATTCTTCCGCTGTTCATCCCGAATCATATTCGGTTGTGGAAGAAATGCTTAAAGACCTTAAATGCGAGATTAAGCAACTAATCGGCAATAAGCAAAACCTGTCTAACATTCAAGCTGAGAAATACACCAATGAAAAGTTTGGACTGCCGACGATCACTGACATCATCGCAGAGCTAGACAAGCCTGGTTTAGACCCTCGCCCTGAGTTTAAAACAGCGACTTTCAAAGACGGTGTTGAAAAAATGTCAGATCTAGTGCCTGGAATGATACTAGAAGGTACCGTCAGCAACGTAACTCACTTTGGCTCCTTCGTTGACATCGGTGTGCATCAAGATGGACTTGTTCACATCTCAGCAATGTCAGACAAGTTTATAAAAGACCCACACGAAGTCGTCAAAGCTGGGGAAATTGTCAAAGTAAAAGTAATGGAAGTCGATCAAGCAAGAAAGAGAATTGCGCTCAGTCTTCGTCTGGATGATCCATTAGAGCCAGAAGAAAATCGTGGTAGTCAGAAGCAATCAAAGGCTAATCCTAGATCAGCACCGCCCCGCAAACCAGCGAACAATCAGCGAAGTAATAACAACTCACGCTCAGCCAAATCATCAACAAGCAACGAGCCTGTGAATAACGCTTTCGCCGAAGCCTTCGCCAACGCCAAAAAAGGGAAATGATTTAAGTTAGGCCTGTTGGTTTTCCTAATATAGCTTAGAATTCGCAAGCGAATAAGGCGCTAGATTAGGAAAACCAACAGGCCTTCTTTTTAATTTTGAGGGTGCGGTGAGTGTGCTTATCTGAGATCTATAACTCCCTTTTCACTCAAGATAGGCGCCTGATACTGTAATAAGGCGACTTCCCGATCCTAATCTAAACTTGCAGCCCCTACTCAACCAAAGGTGAGGAGGAGCCGTTTACAGTATCAGGTGCCGCTGCATCCAACAAAAGCCGTCAACACTAAACAACGATATCAATCATTACTATGTAATGTGTCATTCAGTCCGCCCCAAACAGCAGAATTGCTTACAATCGCAACCACAGCGCCCGTTTGGCTGTCACGTCTAAATAGCAAGCCTGACTGACCTGCTAACTGGCGCGCGGAAACAATCGTCCCATCTGGCGCTTTAACCTTAGTCCCAGCTGTTAAATAAAGCCCAGCTTCCAATATGCAGTCATCACCTAAAGGAATGCCCAGGCCGGAGTTTGCGCCAAGTAAGCAACGCTCGCCAAGTGCGATACGCTCTTTACCGCCACCCGATAAAGTACCCATTGTAGAAGCGCCGCCACCAACATCTGAACCATCACCAACGACAACACCTGCACTAATGCGACCTTCAACCATTGAGTTGCCAAGTGTACCTGCATTGAAGTTAACAAAGCCTTCATGCATGACCGTAGTGCCTGAGGCTAGGTGAGCGCCTAAACGCACACGATCACCAATAGCAATACGAACACCTTCAGGAATGACGTAATCGATCATGCGTGGGAATTTATCAATTGATGTTACGTTAAGCTGATGAGCTTCTTCAGCAATCAATTCACGTAGGTTTTCAACTTCTGTTGGCAATATCGGTCCAGCAGATGTCCAAGCAACGTTAGTCAGTAAGCCAAAAATACCTTCAAGGTTGATCTCGTTAGGTTTTACCGCACACTCAGATAATAGGTGCAAACGAAGATACGCCTCTTCAGTCGTTGTTGGCGCATCATCAACTGAAGCAATTTCGACTTCTACAAAGTCGCTTTTAATCAAGCCGACTTTTTGTGCTAAACAGTGACGAGCAATTTGTTTGTTAGAACGAGGGAACCATACGTCTAATACTTTTCCACTGTTGCTGTCGATATAACGATGT
>CALKXC010000155.1 GCA_938004025.1 uncultured Leucothrix sp.
GTTGACGCGCCTGTCCGCACTATCAACGGTATTGCGCCTGATGCTGCTGGAAATATCAATCCAGTCGATTTGTTTTCCAACACGGTTGACAATGGCGACGGCACTTACACAACAACCAATGTTGATGGAACGGCTCCAGTAACTTGGTCTGGCGATACATTTGCAAGTCAAGTTGATAACGGTGACGGCACTGCAACTATTACGTTTAATGATGGCAGCACGTTAAACGTTGCCATGGGTGATGCTGTTACAGCTTTGGACAACGGAGATGGCACTTGCACTGTCAGCATCGGCAGTAAAGATATTGTTGTTGGTGGTTATTCTCGTCAAGGCGCCTCTGACGGCTCACAGCTAGACGCTCAGGGCAACGCAATCCCTGCTGGTAACAAGATCACGACTTTCTACGATGCGACTGGAGCTGTAGTTAATTCGCGTGATGATGAAAAGACGCAAGGCAGTACAACCACGGCCAGTGATGACGGATTATTTCACGAAATCGTTACAAGCGATAACACACCTACAAAAGTCTGCGTAAATCAGTACAAGGGATTGCGTGATAATGGTGATGGTTCTTGCACTGAAGAATTTACAGGGCAAGACGGTGTATTAGTTGAGGGAAAAACTTTTCAGCTAATCCCCGACACGGACCAAAAACTCACCAACCCAGTAATCAGCCAGAACACGGTTGACGGCGTAACAACCCACACGATCACTTGGGACATCGTGGACATTGATGGGAATGTAATAGGTCAAGAGACTGCAACGGGTATTCAGATGCCTGTTTTTACAGACAAGGCGGGAACGCCATTGGCTGGTCCAATTTCACCAATGCGGATTTCTGATTTTGGCGCGGGTAGTTTTTTAGCAGGCGATCAACAGCTTGTTATTGCGGCAGATGGTAGTTGTAAACTTGTACCGCTATGCCAGGCAACACCGGATGTTCGAGGTTGCGTTACTTGTGACATCGATACAGGTCTTTGGACGCTCGAAGATAAAAGCAAGCCAAGAACTCTATGCCAAGAATTTAGCGCGGGCGCTGTAGCTTGGGTGTTTTCGGATACCGCTGGCAATTCAGTCGCCATTGATGTTGCTGATATTGGTTCAACGACATCTGTTGATCAAAGTGTAGATCTAGCATCATTGCTTTCTACTGCATCGCCTTGGGTGGTTGCTCAAACAGTTACAGACTCAGAAGGCGCAAGTTTGGATTGCGCTTATGCAATTGAGCCAAAGTGTGTACCTTTGCAATTCGAGGTAAAGCCGGAATCATTCGAAGGTTTGTCCACGGTTGAAATAGAGGCCAATTATGTTGACCGCGTTAATGGCCTTTACAAAGTAAATATCGACATTGAGCCGCCAGCAGGAAGCCTTTGCGACATTAATTTGTTTAACGACGATGGCGTGTCTGTTTACTCTGCGGCGGGTGTTGATGGATCTACGGATTTGTCAACAGTTGGCGGCGGATCTTACGCGCCTTTCATCTCTGGCACCTTATCTACTCAGATAATCGTTGCTGGTCGTGATGCTGCGATTGCTAATGGTACCTATCATAACTATCACAACTTAATCGCTGATACATTGGTTCATATGTCCGGCCAGTTTCCGTCTCAAGTTACAATAGGTGGCGAAGAAAGCGAGCCTTTGTTGTCGAGTGGAACGCCCACAAATCTAAGATTGGAAGTAAGCCACCCCGACTGCCAGACTGCTGTTCATAATTTCATGTGGACGGCTGACTTCAGCTCGGACCAGCAAGTCGCTAACATTGCGGACACTGCTGGCGGGGTAGATGATACGGACGGCAACCGACGGAACGACAATAACGAAGATCTGCAAACATACGCGCTTACTGCTGATGTTTACACGGTAGGATCAATGATTGAATTTTCGGATAACGGTTACAACGCTGCGGATGTCGGCCAAGTAGGCTCCTTTGATGGAGCTATGACAAGATTTAGAACGGCGGGAAACTGCCCTAGAGCTCACAACAACGCGCTGAGTATATTCACGGACATCAGCTCTGTCACAATACAAGATGCCTTTGCAGGCGCATCATCATTTGTACCGCAATCAGTTGACAACTACGGAACTGCTGAGTGTGTTCGGGTTAACTCTGCCGGAATCCTTGCGGGTGGTAACACGAAGAATAATGTACCTATAGCCTCTATGGACCCTGATGCAGAGCAAGGCGGAACTGTATCCGGTCGAGACTATTGTGGTACAAGCGATCTATGGGTGACAACGCCTTGTTCGAATTGCGCTGTCGAGGAACTCCAAGTTTTTGATAGCAATGGAAACTTCATTCGTCTAACAACGCGAGTTCTTGACGCGTGGTAGTGCCTACGGCCTCGGCCACTGTTGTGGGAGGCGTCGTTGACGCCTCCAGCAGCATTGCTGGTGACTACGGGCTGAATACAATGACATACGTGGTAATGCGATCTGGCGTAACTATTCAAGCGGCTAAAACGCTCAGCGTATTCATAATCTCAGATCCGATAATCCAAGCAGGTGATGTTGTCTGCATATACATCAAAGATATTGCGGGCTGTTCCTCTGACTCTATAATTGTGAGTGCAACTTAATGGCTGATATTGACTGGGTTGGACATTGGGGGCAGAGCAACCAGCCGCGTACAGATAATGGCTTGCGGGTGCTGCTACTAGATCACTTGGGACCTGACTATGTTCATCATGATAGATGGTCTGGCGGCCAATCAATTCAAAGGTGGATGCTGGAAGATTGCACTCCAGGCGCTTTATATCAAAGTTATATCGATGAATTAACGGGAACTATAAACGCCATTATCGACGCTGGCGATACACCGATCCCGAGGGCGTTCTATTGGACACAAGGCGAAGCTGATGCTGTTCAGCTTGACAGGGCTGAAAATTACTATGATCGATTGTGCTGCTTGCAAAAATCAGTACTTGATCAGATAGAGCTTTTGACGGGAATCCGGCCTCCATTCATTTTCATGATCACACGAAATGAAACTGTTGTTCCTTTCACTGATTCGGAAACCGGAATAACGGAAGAGTTAGTGCCTGCTCAAATTAACGTCTATTTAAACTCGGAGATGAAGCGAGCTGCCAAAGATCACGGGCTTATCTATGTAGAAAGCAATGATGCTAACCGTGTAGACGAAGTTCATCTAGCTGGCGGGGGCGATGTTCTTGTTGAGCAGAGATATTACGACGCTTTTTTGAGTCTTCAAAGCTACCCAGATGAGTCAGTCTGTCCAGATATGACCGTCGCAAGTGCTGCTTGCTCAGGTAAATAATCGATGCAAGATAGCGATAGGATATTCGCCCAAAAAATCCTTCAAGATGCTGCAACACTTTTACGTAATTCCGCCGAATTAACAATTCAAGCCTCAGAGATAATGGGAACGCCAATCGTGAATGCAACCTGCCCAGCAGTTATAGAAAACGAAAACTATCCTTTTGTTGTAAGCCCTTCTTTTGGGGACACGCTTACGAGTGATCAGTTGACAGTTGCATTCGACAAGAACGCTGCTGACACTGTTGGTTTTCAGGTGTGCGATTCAGTATCAGGCGCCATTATTGCGGATTCTGGTGCGTTAACTACCAGCTCATCGATCACGGTTGTAGTACCTATAGGCGGGGCAGAGCTTGTTATTAAGCCCGTCTACTTGCTCGCTGGAACTACTGGCGATGCAACTTCACTGCCGTTGATTGATGTCACTGAATACACGGGAACCAGCGTTAGTTTTGTGAAAACACAAATCACTGATAATCCTGACAACTCAAACGTACACCAGCATTTTTATGCTAAGCGTCAGGCGTTTAATGCAAACGAGTCGCTGATCTATCTATACAGGCAAACTGACGGTGCGGCTGCAAATTCAATTGTTGTTGATCTGACTGGTGCCGTTCAATACAGCTTGCCAGATTTATTCCGAGCTCACACTTGGCATGCCACGAATGAATTCCTGATGTATGGCTGCATAGGGAATCAGTT
>CALKXC010000156.1 GCA_938004025.1 uncultured Leucothrix sp.
ATGGGTGACAAGGTCGATAACATTCCTGGTGTTGACAAAGTAGGACCTAAGACCGCGGTTAAGTGGCTCGCAGAATACGGCACCTTAGAAAATATTATTGCCAACGCTGACAGCTTTAAAGGCAAGGTCGGCGAATATTTACGCGAAGCGATTCCTCGCCTGCCGCTTTCGTATGAGCTAGTCACTATTAAATGTGACTTAGATTTAAATTGCTCCGGCGAGTCAATGAGCTTTAGCAAGGAAAATACCCAACGCTTAGCCGAGCTTTACACCGAACAGGGCATGCGTACTCGCCTCGCTCGTTTGACTGAAGCCAATCCAGAAGCCATTACGTCACTTAGTGAGCCGTCGCCGGATGAAAACCATGTGCCGGTTGCTGAAGAAGTTGGCGAGGTGGAATATGAGTGCATCCTCACTGAAGCGCAATTAGATAATTGGGTCGAGCAGCTCTCAGTCGCGAAGCTGTTTTCTTTTGACAGTGAAACGACCAGCCTTGATTACATGGATGCTCGCGTAGTGGGCTTGTGCTTTTGCATAACGCCAGGCAAAGCCGCTTACTTACCGCTAGCACATGATTATGAAGGCGCTCCGCAGCAGTTAGATTTTGACACGACGATGGTTCGTTTGAAGCCATTACTCGAAGACCCTACTCGCCTTAAAGTCGGGCAAAACCTTAAATATGATCGCTCCGTGCTGCTAAATCATGATATCGAGTTACGCGGCATTGTTCACGACACCATGCTGGAGTCTTACGTTTTAGACTCAGTGGCCAACCGTCACGACATGGATACACTGTGTGAAAAGCACCTTAATCATAAAACAATCAAATTTGCAGATGTTGCGGGTAAAGGTAAAAACCAACTGACGTTTAATCAAGTTGATATAGAAGAAGCCACTAAGTACGCCGCAGAAGATGCGGATGTAACAATGCGTCTGCACCGCTTCTTCGCGCCGCAAATTAAAGCACTAAAAAACAGAGAAGCACCCAACCAAGAAAAACTCTATCGGGAAGTCGAGCTGCCGCTAGTGCGTGTTTTGTCAGACATTGAACGCACCGGTGTAAGAATTGATCCTGATATGCTGGCGGTTCAAAGTAAAGAACTCACTACGCGTATGGCGGAGCTGGAAACAGAAATTTATGCGCTTGCTGGTGAAGAATTTAACTTAGGCTCGCCCAAGCAAATTCAGTCGATTTTCTTTGATGAAGACAAGCTCAATCTACCTGTCATTCGCAAAACCCCCAAAGGCCAACCTTCTACCGCAGAAGACGTTCTGAATGAGCTAGCAGAAGAACATGACGTGCCGCGCCTATTGTTAGAGCACCGTGGACTGAGCAAACTCAAATCGACTTATACCGATAAGTTGCCGTTACAGGTTAATGCGACGACGCAGCGGGTACACACTTCTTACCAGCAAGCAGTTGCTGCGACAGGCCGCCTGTCATCGACGGACCCCAACCTGCAGAACATTCCAGTAAGACGAGCAGAAGGCCGACGTATACGCCAAGCGTTTGTTGCCCCAGAAAGTCACTCCATTCTTGCTGCTGACTACTCACAAATCGAGCTGCGCATCATGGCGCATTTGTCAGGTGATGAAGGATTACTAGCGGCTTTCTCTGGTGGCCTAGACGTTCACAAAGCGACTGCTGCTGAGATCTTTGGTGTTGAGTTGGAGGAGGTAACGACTGACAATCGTCGAGCAGCTAAAGCGGTTAACTTTGGTTTGATTTACGGCATGTCAGCTTTTGGTTTAGCCAAGCAGCTTAGCGTGCCTCGTGGAGAAGCTAAGAAGTATGTTGATCTGTACTTTGAGCGCTACCCTGGCGTAAAGGCCTACATGGAAGATACCCGTGAAAAGGCCAAAGAGACGGGCTATGTTGAAACGCTGTTTGGTCGTCGACTCTACCTACCTAATATCAATGCTAAAAACGCCATGCTACGTAACTATACAGAGCGTACGGCGATCAATGCACCGATGCAGGGAACCGCAGCAGACATTATCAAAATGGCGATGATCTCAGTACATGACTGGCTAGCTGAGACCAATACTGGCACTAAAATGATTATGCAAGTGCATGATGAATTGGTATTTGAAGTGGCGAATGACCAGTTGGATTTTGTTAGAGAAAGTGTTGTTGAGAGGATGACTGGAGCGGCGGAGTTAAGTGTGCCATTGTTGGTTGAGACTGGGGTTGGGGTTAATTGGGACGAGGCGCATTGAGGATAGTTATACACAGCCTACGATGTCTAAGTGGTGGATGCAGGTCAGGTTAAAACAACCTTCGCCGCTGACTTTGGAACGATTAACGCTGAGAACCTGATCAAGGCACATGCTTTATTGGAGTCGGGTAAGTCTAAGGGCAAGATAGTGCTGACTGGCTTCTAAGTGGAAGTCACTAATGTTCGATTTAAGAACTTGAAAAATAACAACGCTTCAAAAACATACTAAGCAATTATTACCAATGTGCTTATCATTCCAGTTGCAAGATAACCTTATAATCAAGCGGCTTACGGCTCGGATGATACACTCTGAGTACATAAAGGACATCATCGTGAAAGTAGTACGGAATGCGATATTTGTAGCTGGGACTGATTTTCTCCCAAACATCATCTCGAGGCGTCCTCAAACCTCGCGTAATGCTTCCCGGAATGTTTTTAATGGTTGATTCGATATCCGAAATCACATTAGCCAAACCTGATGGTGAACGTGGTTCGAGATACTCCCGCAGATCTTGCAAATCATTTAGAGCCAATAAAGTTAAATGAATTTTCATCAAGTTGAGCGCTTAGGGGGAATCGCTTTAGTTTGATCAAAAGGCTTTTCATCCTCTGTTCCCCATGTGTGCATCCAGTCGAAAACATCATCAGCTGAGTACGTTGGGTGCGTTTCTACAGACTCTACCGCAGCATTAAGCTCTTCTAAATAAGCCATCCGAGTTGCCAAAAATTCCTCGACTGCCTGATTGATCACATAAGAACGTGAACGGTTTGTCAGCTCAGCAAATTGAGACAGGTTATTCCGAGTTTCTTCACTAAACCGTACTGTGACGGGAGGAATGGAAGAAGGCATTAGTTATCTCCATTTATTAATCATGAAATACATTGTATTCTGATGTATGCACCTGTCAAGTGCCACTTATATAAGACTCACCTTAAATCTATAAGAATGACTCAACATCATCCAAACCAAACCCTTTATATTCAAACACATATCCAGAATGTAACTGCTCTAGCTTCACCGCCTTATCCCTAAGCGCCTGCCAGCGAATACGCTGAGCATTGAGTTTCACCTCAGCAACCATGACCTTCTTATCCAAATCATTGATCCCAACAAGGTCAATTTCATTTTTGTTGCCTCGCTCCCAGTAACCACCAAGCTTGTTAAAATCGCCCTGCTCTGCTATCAGCACATGAAATAGCCGCTCTAGGAGAAGGCCGCTATAGCTTGAAATATCTCGTTCAAAAACTCGTTTTACATAAGGAAAATTATCAGCTTCGACCGCACTCATATTGCGGTAAATAAATCGAAACCAGAAATTAAGGAAATTATCTTTTATGTAGTACTTCTGGAGACGGCCGCCGGACTTTGCATTAATGGGTCGATTGATACTAATAACATCGTATGTTTCATCTAGCAGCTTTAAATAGCCACCGATATCAACCGCCAAAACCGACTCTATTTCTCCGCGAGAGGTTTTGCCGCTTGCCATTAGCTCTAATATTGAGAAATACGTACCGTATTCTTTACCAAACTCTTCAACTAAAAGGTGCCTGCCTTCTGTCAAAAAAGGTGAGTTTTTACTCAGAACAAAATTAATGACAGAGTCGCGATCAAAACATCCATTGTCAGTGAGTATTTCAAGATATCTAGGAATTCCTCCTGTTAATAGATACAAGAAAAATAGATTATCAGCACTGTAGTGACCTTCATCCAACAAGAGCTCTCGGATAGTTTTGGGTGCTAATGGTTTTAGATACAGGATTCGATCAGCACGACCAAACAAAGGTTCTTTGTTGTTTTGAAAGATCTTTACCATCAAAGAATATATAGATCCGACAAAAATTAGGTGAATCTGACTTTG
>CALKXC010000157.1 GCA_938004025.1 uncultured Leucothrix sp.
TAACGCACGGGGTCTAGCGGTTCGCGCGTCGGACCTGCTGTAATTAATAAACGATGACCGGATAGTTTTCGATCGCCAAAAGACCTAATCACGGCATCATATATTTCTTGTGGTTCTAACATCCGCCCATAGCCAACGTCACCACAGGCTTGTTCGCCCGCAGCAGGACCATGTAGTTTGTGCCTTTGCTGCAAAACGGCAACATTTTCTTGGGTAGCGGGATGCGCCCACATTTGTTGATTCATTGCCGGTGCGATGTGTACCGGTGCATCTGTGGCTAATACTACTGTTGATAATAAATCATTGGCCATACCCGCCCTGAGTCTTGCCATCAAATCAGCAGTTGCAGGGGCAATGATCACTAGATCAGCCCAACGAGCAAGTTCAATATGTCCCATTCCTGCTTCAGCTTCAGTGTCAAGCAAGGCGCTATGTACAGGATTTCCCGATAGGGCCTGCAGGGTCAGTGGGGTAATAAACTCACAAGCCCCAGCAGTCATACAAACCCTAACTTCGTACCCCGCCTTTTTGAAGAGTCGCACTAGCTCAGCAGATTTATAGGCGGCAATACCACCACTAATCCCAACAAGTATGTTTTTAACTAATATATTGTCCATACTGTCATTATACCAAAAATAAGGTCAGAAACCCTATGGCAATTACAGACTGGGCTGTTGAAGATAGGCCGCGTGAAAAGCTTCTTATGCGAGGGGCTGATGTGTTAAGTGACGCCGAGCTATTAGCGATATTTCTAAGAACAGGAATTAAAGGCAAAACGGCAGTGGATCTCGCTCGCGATATTCTTAAAGACAGTGGTGGTTTAAGAAATTTACTAGGTGCAGACGAAGCAGAGTTTTGCCAAAGTAAAGGATTGGGACAGGCAAAGTTTGTCCAACTAAAGGCAGTGGTAGAAATGAGTCGGCGCTTTTTAGAGGAACATATTACAAGGGGCGATGCTTTAAGCGACGTAAACGCGGTGAGAAATTACCTTTGTCATCAACTTAGAGGATACCCCTATGAGGTGTTTTCTTGCTTGTTTCTCGATAACAAACATCGAGTAATTGAGTATGAAGAAATGTTCCGCGGCACCATAGACAGTGCGAGTGTACACCCAAGAGAAGTTCTTAGAAGAGCGATTCATCACAATGCCGCTGCTGTCATCTTTGCACATAATCACCCTTCGGGTGTTGCGGAGCCCAGTCAATCAGATCATCGCATTACGGATAAGTTGAAAGATGTATTAGGAATGGTTGACGTCAGAGTGCTTGATCATTTTATTATCGGGGATGATGTCGTATCTTTTGCTGAAAGAGGGTATTTATAGTCACTTCCTTAATACGCTCCGCAAACAAAAAAGGCTGAGAATATGTTCTCAGCCTTTTTTAAAGCGCTTATTTACTTAAACTTACAACTGAACTTTGTCTTTGTCGGGAAGTTAAGCTTTAAAACACGCTGGGTGTCAGCAGCAATCTTTGGACGTTTCAACGCGTCTGCAGCACAAATCTTAATTTGCAGAGCATCGATAATCGCAGGGGTCCCTTGATGATTAGCAATCGTGTATTCGGCACGATTAAATGCAGCGAGGTAAGCACCACGCTTCATGTAATATTTGGCTACAGCGATTTCACCACCGCCCAGGGCATTACGAAGATAACCAATACGCTTTGCCGCATCTGGAGCATACTTACTGTCAGGGTGTCTTGTTAGCAGTTTCTGGAAGTCATGGAAGGCTTCTTTCTTACGTACACCATCAAGATCAGAGAAACTGCGTGGGAAGACCTTGTCTAGAACACTTCCACCGCGATTAAAGTTGACTAAGCCGCGCAGGTAAAGCGCATAGTCAATGCGAGAACTGCGGGGGTACATCCGTGAGAAGCGATCAATTGTATCTAAAGCAGTATCTGGTTCATCAAACTTATAGTAGGCGTAAGATGACTCTAACATGGCCTGCTCAGCAAACTTTCCGAGTGGATAGCGAGCTTCCAATGTTTCAAAAATTTTAATGGCTGCTTCGTAGTTACCAGAAGCAGATTGCGAACGACCCTGTTTTAATAGTTGTTCCGCGCTTACGGTGACATCAACATCTTTCGTTTCTTTTTCTTTATTTTGGCTAAACGTTGAACAAGCACTGAGGCTTATGGCTAATGTGCTAGTGACTAGAACTTTTACCAGTAGTTTCCATCGATTCATATTTCGTGGCTCTTAATTATGATTATTTGCAAGAAAGTAGGGGTAAGAATGTATTTACCAGATCCCCGTATCATTCTATACGATAATTATACACTGCTTACATCTTGAATTACGACATACATACGATGATATGCCGTATAATCCTTAATTTTATCCATTAAGCGATTATAGACCATCAATGTCAGACGTGGAAATTATTGAATTATTAGTTCCGGACACTTGTTTTAACCAAAGGGTGGATCGAGTGTTGGCAGAATTATGCCCCGACTATTCTCGCAGCCAATTACAGAAGTGGTTGAAAGCTGGCGATATTAGTATTGATGGCCGTGTTATGGTCGCAAAAGAAAAAATCAAAGGTGGGGAGAGCATCCTCATTCAAGCAAAACCCATTGTGCGTTCTGACTTTGAGCCCGAGGATATTCCTCTAGACATCCGCTATGAAGATGATCATCTAATGATTATCAACAAACCATCAGGCCTGGTAGTGCACCCAGCAGCGGGCAACTGGAGTGGCACGCTGATGAATGCGCTGCTCGCTCATAATGATCATCAAAATGAACTGCCTCGAGCGGGTATTGTGCATCGTTTAGATAAAGATACGACGGGATTAATGATGGTCGCTAAAGACTTAAAATCACATCATGCACTGGTGGAAGCGCTGCAGGAAAGAGACGTGAGTCGCGAGTACCAAGCCTTAGTCTGTGGCGAGCTGATTGCGGGAGGAACGATCGAAGCTAATATTGGCAGACATCCTAAAGAACGCAAAAAGATGGCCGTATTAATGGAAGGCGGCAAAACAGCAATAACACATTACCGAATTGAAGAACGTATGGTTAAACATACATTACTTAGAGTGCACTTAGAAACAGGCCGAACCCACCAAATTAGAGTGCATTTAAGTTCGAAACACCATCCATTAGTCGGTGATAAGACTTATGGTGGGAGATTAAGAATTCCGAGTGGTTTAGGTGAAGAGAAATGCGCCGCTCTCAGACATTTTTCTAGGCAAGCTTTACACGCTGCACGCTTAACCCTGCCACACCCCGTGTCGGGTGAGCCCCTGACTGTCGAAGCTGAGATGCCTGACGATATGAAACAGCTTTTAGCTATTTTAAATGACACTGCAGCTTGAAAACGTTATGTCTGATTTCATCTACCCCGTTTGGCCTGCCCCTGATTCTGTAAAATCCGTCATGACAACTCGAAGTGGTGGCACTAGTTTACCTCCCTTTGATTCTATGAATTTAGGTCTTCATGTCGATGATGATCGTTCAGTCGTTCTAGAAAATAGAGCGGCTTTAAAGAAAAAACTAGCATTGCCTAATGACCCTCTCTGGCTCAATCAAGTCCATGGAACAAAGATTGCTAATCACGCCCAGTTTAAAGAGGGCGATGACGCCGACGCTGTGGTTAGTCATTCGGTAAACGATGTCTGCGCGATTATGACGGCTGATTGTTTGCCCGTTTTGTTTTGCAACAAGCAAGGGACAGTGGTTGCCGCCGCGCATGCAGGTTGGCGTGGTTTGCAAAGTGGCATTCTTGAAAAGTCCGTCGCTAACATGAATTGTGACCCCAACGAGATAATCGTATGGCTTGGCGCAGCGATTAGTCAGGCCAGTTTCGAAGTTGGCGAGGAAGTAAGAGAAGCTTTTGTTTCAGTTCATGGGGAATCAGAAGCCGCGTTTATTAGAAATCCCCAGAACAATGAGAAATGGTTGGCGGACATTTATGAGTTAGCCAAGATACATTTGGGAAAAGTTGGGATTTCAAGCGAAGCTATCTATGGAGGAGGGCGTTGCACTTACAAAGAAGACGCTTTGTTCTTTTCCTACCGGCGCGAAGCTCGCACCGGTAGGATGGCGTCTTTAATCTGGTTATCTCAAGCAGGTGACTAGTTAGCCATCTGCCTTTCTTTAATCTCTTCAGTAGACTTACAGTCGATGCAAAGATCAGCAGTCGGTCTAACTTCAAGACGCTGAAGACCAATCTCAATACCACAAGCATCACAGAAGCCGTAGTCATCAGCATCTACACGAGCAATCGTCTTTTCGATTTTACGAATCAATTTACGCTCACGGTCACGCGCTCTAAGCTCAAGAGTAAACTCTTCTTCTTGTGTCGCACGGTCAGCTGGATCGGAGAAGTTGCTAGCATCTTCCTGCATGTGATCAACAGTACGGTTAACCTCATTGACAAGAGACTCACTCCATTTAACAAGGATGTTACGGAAGTGGGCTAGTTGTTCTTCGTTCATGTACTCCTCATCAGGAGACATTACATACGGCTCAACGCCATCGACAGGAAGTGCAGACTTGCGTGTTATTTGTGCTGTCATGTGTCTAAATCCATCTAGTTTATAGGGTTGGTTTATATATACTTATTATTACCCGGAATCTTTCATCACAGAGGTGTGAAAAACGCGGCGATTATAGCTCATTTTTGACTAAGGTAAAGCGAAGAATTTATAATCATAAAAATTTCAAATGCAAACCCATGAGTTTTGCGATGAATGTCATGAGTTTACCTCTTTGCTGAGTAAATATTTCACATAAGCAAGGTATAATAAAATAGCGAACATAAGATTAACGTATGACTCATACTTGGATGAGCGGCTTAAAAATCTTTACTTAATGGCAGTTTTGAAATCTCATATATTTTAAACATCCTTGATATTTAGTTGCACATCTTGGGGGTGAGATCTGCTTCAAATTAATCCTTCTGTGCATATGGCAGAGAGTTTTAGATAAAGTTCCAAAAGCATTTTTGATTTTGATTAAGATCTTTTAAGAAAAAAGTAATATCACTGGTTGACAGACTTAGTGCGCATTCGTAATATACGCCACCTCGACGCGGGAATAGCTCAGTGGTAGAGCACAACCTTGCCAAGGTTGGGGTCGCGAGTTCGAATCTCGTTTCCCGCTCCAAGAGAAGAAAGTTAGACAATTGGGATTAGCTTTGATATACCACGCTTAGCTATAACAATTCATACCACAGTACATGTTGCGGGAATAGCTCAGTGGTAGAGCACAACCTTGCCAAGGTTGGGGTCGCGAGTTCGAATCTCGTTTCCCGCTCCAGATTTTCACCTTGTTTAGTTTTTACGGCTGGATGGCAGAGTGGTTATGCAGCGGATTGCAAATCCGTTAACCTCGGTTCGATTCCGGGTCTAGCCTCCACAAAACAAGGTATCGCACTACACCTGCCCAGGTGGCGAAATTGGTAGACGCAAGGGACTTAAAATCCCTCGGTAGAAATACCGTGCCGGTTCGATTCCGGCCCTGGGCACCAT
>CALKXC010000158.1 GCA_938004025.1 uncultured Leucothrix sp.
CCACCCTCAAGAAAAAAGCCTGAGCCTGAGCCAGATGCCGTGTGAGAACTCCAAGGAGCTTGCGGATTATCTGACTTGGAAGTGGCATAGACCATCACTACCGAATCAGCCAATCGCTGCCTCATAGGATTATCTGTTTTCGCTGCTGATAAGCTAGCAAACAGCATAAGGATTAATATAAAAAAGCCCTTTTTTATATTCCTGAAGGAAAGCCCCATAACCTGTACTCTTATTAATTAGCCCTAATTGCACACCACATGACGTTTTTATTACTGACTATATGGCAATAAGTTGATCAGCTTTAAGCCCTAAAAAGCTGACGCATTAATAAGTATACTACTATGTCTAAAAAAAGATCATGAAAACTTACGGCATTACTAACTGCTGCCCTTCTACTACAACATTTATATCTTTAATTTTGTCCGAATTAGCGGCAAATATTTGAATGTATTTACGCCCATTTTCTTTCCCGTAGACTCGTTGCGCTAGGCGGAATATAGATTCACCAGGCAATACTGTTGCAATCATTTTACCCGTCACTGGGTCTTGAACAACCTCTGCAGGGTCAGGAACAATTTCACCGGAAGATACAACCTCAACCGGCTCGTCCTGTGCTTTTGCAGGTGAAGTATCGACTGCTGAGCCAGCTGCTTGATTTTTCACCTCTTGAAGAGCTTGATTCGTGGCTGCTCGAATTTCACTCATAGGCTTACCTTCTTTCAGCGCTTTGAGTACCACGTCTTTTAAATTGATAGTGGACTGTTCACTAACTGGAATTGTCTTTAAGTCCAAAAGAAATATAAGTTTTCTAGCGACAGATTGAGTTGCTTGCTGAATGGATGCGGTGTTTTTTTCAGTTGATTGATCAGCACTTGGAGCGGTCGTAACCGTTTCTGCCTTTGCGGCAGACATAAATAATAAAGCTGCAAAAATAGTTAAATATTTCATTAATTCTTCCTTAAATTAAAATGACAATTAACGTTTTCTTCCCATCTCCGACACAACTGCTTTTTGGATTTCTAGTCTTATCGATTTTTTAATGGTACTAGAAATTGACGCTTCAATCGCTTTGTTTTTAATCAACCGCTCTTTTGGAGTCTGTCTTTCGGAGCGCTCTAAATTGGACAACTCAACAACTCGTGAGTGTTTAACGGGCATAATTGGAGCAGCTGGAGTTATAGTCGTTTTCGCAATGGCTAGTGGAGGTGTTAATTTATTTTTTTTACTTTTAGTCTGAGCGGCTGCTTTGGGCGATGCTATTTTGGTTTCAAAAAAATACACTGCCCCTGCCAAAGTCCCGAACATAAGGAGAAACAATACTATAATACCTTTCACTTTTTACCTTCCAGAACGTTTCATTAAGATGTTCATAGACTTCCTTAGTAATTCTACTGCCCGAGATAGTTCACCAATTTCATTTTTCGCCTTAATTGAGATTGGAGACTCAAGGTCTCCTCTACTCAAGCGCTCAACACGATCTTTTAACTCCACAAGGGGCTCTGATAAGGAGTTTGCGAGCATCGCTGCAAATATCAGGCTCAACAACAAACTAACAGCTGCAATAACTAAAGAGATTATTAAGTAATCTTCAAGTGGTTTAAAGAGCTGGCTCTTTGGAACAATATTAAATAAATAACCCAACTTCGGTCTGTTTTTCCCCAGCACAACGGGAGTAGACAGCACCAACATAGATTCATTTTCAGAGGTAATAGTGTCATTACTATTTTTTATAGCACTTAACTCAAGCGTTTCATCATCAAATATGTTCTGCTGCTTATTTAAATTGCTCGGACCACTCCATTGCCTTGATTCATCGGGATGATAAAAATAAAAACCGTCAGGATCAGTTAGCGCAATTATCCATTTATCTTGCTTCTCACCGACGAGTGTTTTAATCAAGCTATCGGCATTTAGGTTTAGTACCAGCACCCCTTGCTTGTTACCGTCCGCATCACGTACTGCTGTTGAGTAACGGATCGTTGATTGATAGGGCTCGACAATCTTTCCATTGTTCCGTCTTAACTCGAGAGGCGATATATAAACTTGATTACTCTGCAGGTTTAATGCCTCAGTAAAGAAATCTCTTTGCTCTCGATTGAGCAACTCATCCTTTTTAACAAGGTCCGTTGCAATCTCATCACGCATCTCAATTCTGACTAGCTCTTGTCCCTTAGCATCCAGATAACGAACAGATGAATAGATTTGCTGCTGCTGAGAGAACTGTTGCGCCAAATGTCGAAGATTAGTTAATAGCAAAGCGCTACGTTTTCGAGATGATTTCTTTGCAGAAAGGTACAACTGCATAGCATTCGAATCTCGTAGGAATAATAGGTCAGACTCTACTCTTGAAACGGTTGCCTGAATGGACTTATGGGCACTAAACAATTGATTTCGTTGCTCAATCAGCGCATTTTCTTTAATCGCTTCAGAAGTAGTATAAAAACTATAGGCGCCAATTAATATCGCCGGAAGCAACGTTAACACCATCATGGTGAACATTATTTTATTACGTATTTTTTTCATTGTTGCACGTAATCCTTTACATGTCAGGCAGGATAATTTTGTCTGCTTTGGCTTTAAATAACTGCTTTTCTTTGACGGTATCGAGCTCTTTCAATAACAAAGTAACAAGATAAGTTAAATTGTTTGCGGACTGTACATAAGTACTTTTCCATTCTTCAACGGCATCCTCTACCACTACACTTGCAGCTGGACCTAAAAATTCCGTCAATATATAGATATACTGATTAATAACAGGTGTAAGCGCTTCATCAGTTGGCTCAGATACCGGCGAAGCTTCACTCGCATGAGCTAAGGAGGCGCTGTGTTGCAACTCAAACCTTTGCTGAGCTTCTTCTAATTCTTGCTTCAGTCTTTCCGCGGCAGATTTGATTCCCATACTGATCATTGGGAAGTTCAGCTTTTTGTCAGTAAGCAATATCGCTACATGCCCATTGTGCATTCTGAAACCCGCAAGATAACCGCTACTTACCGCAATAAAAATTTCATTATGCGTTTTATCGACAGATTCCAATGCAAGGAATAATTGACTGATCACCTCACTGCTATTGAGCATTGCTTGTTCAAGCTCATCAGTGAAACTACTCCCAAGTACTTCGCCATTTTTATAAATGCCAACATGACGAACTCCG
The DNA here is from genome assembly GCA_938004025.1 of uncultured Leucothrix sp. Taxonomy (GTDB): domain Bacteria; phylum Pseudomonadota; class Gammaproteobacteria; order Thiotrichales; family Thiotrichaceae; genus Leucothrix. Next base: position 3,153 of record CALKXC010000158.1, read on the forward strand.
CTCAAGGCAGCTAATGTATCTACAATGGCTTGCATATTTAAACGGCACCCATTAGTTTTACCCTTATAACCACTGAAGCATATCCTCAACCTTTTGACTAAGTGCAGGAACTGAGACAGCTCGTTCCGAACAGACACCCAACGATCGACTGTCTTCGACGAACACCGTTAAGTTATCGTCTTCGGGTCCACGCAACATAATACGATTAATTGGGCCGAGCTCGGCTATCTCGACTAAATTGGGGGTTATTCCAGACAAATAGGCAATGAACTGATTTAAAGACTCATCCTCAATCGTGCTGTCAATAAGCTCACCCATTTCGCTTGTAATCGATACACCAGTAACCCCCTCAAGACTATTAATCGCAGTCATCGCTTTTTGATTTAGCTCGAAGCTAGACTCTTTTGTGCGTGGCAATGGCGGTGGAACGGCTTGCTCAAAAGGGTCATCATCAGTAATTAGTAACCTCTTAGGTGCGTACATGGGATCAGCAGAATAATGCTCAGACTTAATGCTTTCTTCGCGCTCAATTGGAGTGAGATCTAAAACCTTGTGAACTAGATTCAGAACATCCTGCTTTTGGCGTGGGTCAATATTTATTATTTCAGCTTCTAATCCAAGCTGTTCCATCCAATCTTCATACACTTCTGGCAATAAAGGCTCTCTAATATCGAGGCGCGTAATTCCGATGATTAGACGACCATTACTTTCTATGAAATCAGAAAACTGCTCTGAAAAAAACTTAAGATCGCGAAATGGATAATTTCGATTATTATCCAGCAAGATAATCAGCCCATCAGCACCTTCTGACAAGATATCCCACATAAAATCGAATCTTTCTTGGCCCGGAGTACCGTATACATGAACTACAGACTCGGCAACATCATCTATTTTAAGCGTGCCATAATCCATGGCAACAGTTGTTGTGCTTTTACGTTGAAGAGTAATATCATCTGAAACGGGCACATCTGTACTCACTGCAGCTTGATCAGTGAGGGATTCAATGGCTGTCGTTTTACCGGATCCAACGGGACCTGTAATAATGAGTTTATATTGCAAGGCCAATATCCTTAATTTTGAGCTTGGGCAAACTTTTATCCGAAAGCTCAAATGCGATGTACCTAAAACCTGACACAAGGCTCTAGTCGCTAGTCTAACGTTTTATCTAACTCAGACACAAAGGTTAAACGGGGGTTCAGTTTTGTGTAAGTTTTATACGTATAAAATACATTTAAATCGTCTATGAGATTAGTTTAGTCTGTTCTATACCTTAGGGCAACTACCACTAATTGAACCATTAATCATGCCTTTAGGACCAATAGACATACTAGGCATATTAATCACCTAGACCTTGGCCCATAAACTAAACAAAGTTAATACAAGGACGATAATGATGAACAGATTATGGATTATTGCTTTAGTGACAATGCTAACCGCTTGTGCAGGTAATAACAGAGGTAAATTTGTTTCGACACCTGTACCTGACGAGATTAGAACTATCAGCTATTCAGTCGAAACACCTGCTGGTATGAAAACTTGGCAACTAAACAATGACGATCTAAGGATTAGGCTTACAAATAAATCACGAAATGGCCAAGTCTTAGCAAGTGGT
>CALKXC010000159.1 GCA_938004025.1 uncultured Leucothrix sp.
GCAGTACCTGCAATAGAAAGTAGCGCAACAGACAAAGCCGCTGCAATTTTAGTTCTTACGATCATGATTGTTCTCTTTGATTAGCTAATTAAACCCGTTCCCGTTTAACTTAAAACAGCAATGACCATTTTTATAATGGCTGTTTAAAAGATAAACGCTAATGTGTGTAGCATTGAAGTCAGAATGGTTTCAAAAAAATAATTTTTATTTCAAATTTTAAAACGCTAACTAGCATTTCAGCCCGTAATTGAACCCCAGCGCTCAGGAGTACAATTATCAGACATAAGGCTTTATCCTAGCTGAACAAATAATTAGCAAGGTTAAGAATTAATAATTTAATATTCGTTAAAGGCCTAGTGGATTTTGTGGGTCTAAACCATCCATAAAAGGAAGCTTACGATCTGTATGGGTGATTTGATAAACCAGCCCCATCCAGTTTCCAATAACGGCTAAGCCTGAGTCATGCCAAGTGTTTTGCACTCTTGGAAGAATTATATCCTCAGGGAAAACAGGCATCGTTTCTTTTAAAACCATAGACTGTTTAATCAAATCTTGGTATTCATCAAACAAAGCCTGACTCGTAATATCAAAAATGTTTTCTGGAAATGGTGGGTAATCGCTTCTCTCACTGTTAAAAAAGCGAATAACTTCTCGTTTGTACTCTTTGATTAAACTAATTCGATCGTATTCTGGGTGCCCTTGGAAGTAAACAGTTCGGATTCCATCAGCGCTGACTGCTAAATGAACGCCCGCCTTTTCCCCTTCAACAAGTATTTTCAGTCCTGCCTCACTAAATTGCTCTCGGCTCATTTTATTGTAACGAGAGTGAGGTACATCGAACCGCGTGTTAATGTCCGAAACCAAAGGATGAGTTTTATCTTTAACCCAGTGTTGAAATACACCCCAATGCTTTCTTTCACCCAAGCTTTGCCGCTTTTGATGATGCCTGGCTTCAATAATTGCATGTGTTGCTAAACATGAGCACAAAGTTGATGTGACGTTTTCATATGCCCAGTCTGCAACTTTAATGAGTGGTTCCCAAAAAGACTCATCAGAAAGATTCGAGTGAGTTACATTAGCACCCGTGATAATGAGTGCATCCAAACCTTGTGCTTTGATTTGCTCAAAGGTTTCATAGTGATCGGCGATATGCTTTTGAGCTTTTTCGCCACGGGGTTGTTCAGGCAATGCAAAAGGATGCACATAAAATTGAGCAATGGGGTTACTTGCCCCTATTAAGCGAAAGAACTGCCGCTCAGTGGGCACTAGTGCAGCATCAGGCATCATATTGAGCAAGCCCACGTGTAGTGCACGTATATCTTGATGCTTTGCACGTTCGTGACTTAGAACAATCTGACCTTCTTTGTGCAAATCTTGAAAGGCAGGTAAATCATTGTGGGCAACTAAAGGCATTTAAGACGCTTCCAAGGTAGTTCTATCAATCGCTTTTTCGATAAGATTTAAAAAGTCAGACTCACTACTCACCTGGTACAACTCCTCCGTTTTAATCGTATAGGCGTATTGACTGGCAATTGATTCGTATCGAGGAATTCTTGAACTAAACAGTTTAGGGAAAACCCACCGAACAAAATCATCAGGGTCAATCAAAGCAACGTAGTCTATTTGCTTTTCAGCCATATAATGACTGAGTTGTTCATCAAGAAAGGCTTCTCGGTAATATAAAGGTTTAGGTGAATCTATCGCTCTTTGAAGAAGAATTTCCTTATTTTCCTCAGAAGCTTGTATGTAAACCATTAAGGTATGCTGACTGAGCGTCTCTAATACCGCTTCATTTTCCAACTCACAAACACTGCCTCCTGCATCATTTATAAAATGATTAAAGCCATAGAGGTCTTTAGCTTTTTTCATGAACTCCGGCACATCCATCATCGCAGCAACTTCAGCTTCATGATGAAGTTGTAATCGGCGTTTAAAATCTTTAAGCGTCAAACCACCTTTAGCAGGATCCCCTAACTTCCCCAAAAAAGTAGACAGAGGCTTTAAGTGATCAACCGTTATATTGTTGCTAATGTAGATGGAGTCACTACGCAAAAGATCCTGCAAAAATGGAACTTGCATAGCTTGGGATTTGATATTGTCGAGTATTGGCTCATTCATATAACGAGTGCCAATACGGTAGTCACCAGAATAGTGAAACCAGTCGCTACTTCGAAGAATATTAGAGATATAAGTCTTACCGATTCCCGACATTCCTAGAAAAGTGATTGATTTATGCTTCCAATGACGAAATTGATCAGGTGTTAGTCTCACTTTATTCTTTCTAGCTGACATTAAAAAGGGCATTATACCCAGAAGATCTCAGCATGCACCTTTATCTTACGGGTAAGAATTGAGATATGAACTAATACTAAAAATATGACAAAAATAATCATTGAACAAGGAATGTATGATGAGAATATTAAACGGCCTAGCGCTAGGGTGTATCTGTACCCTACTTTTTGTTGAAACAAGCTTGGCAAATGTTCCCCTCCTGAAAGATACCGAGGCTGATGGAATGATCGCTAAAAGCAAGCTGACCTTAGAAGAGAGACAGTATGTGTTAACTCAGTGTGAAGGTTTCTCCAAAGAAGATGGCATCAGCGATGAGCATCTTTCGGCCTATCTAAAAACGTGCTTTGACGAACTCAGTGCAGCGGTGCTAATTGCCATTGATGAATTAAATACCAAATCCGAATCGATGGCTGCCAATAGTAACCCGTAATTATTGAAAATAATTTATATCTGCAACAATCATTCATATTTCATTAAGAATGATTGGGGAATAATTCCCTGTGATCAATACTTATACAATTTTTTTCTATTACTCTCACCACTTTTCTTTCATAATTAGATAATAACCGTTACTCTACCGCGGCAATTTAATAAAAATAGAAGACTATTCTTACTTAGCGAATAAACTATGGACATTTTTCACGCCATTATTCTTGGCGCAATAGAAGGACTTACTGAGTTTCTCCCCATTTCTTCAACGGGCCACTTAATCGTTGCCAGCGAATGGATGGGCTTGGATCAGACTAAGGAAAACGCGGCTTTTGAAGTTATCATCCAATTAGCAGCGATTCTTGCGGTTATTGCAAATTATAGTCAAAAATTCACATTTAGGTATTTTGATCTTTGGGTAAAAATCGCCATTGCCTTTATTCCTATTGGAGCCATCGGTTTCCTTTTTAGTGATCAGATTAAATCTCTTTTCGACGTCACAATTGTTGCGATTATGTTTATAGTCGGAGGGATAATTTTTCTAATAGTTGAATACTTACATAAAGATCGAGTTGCTGAAATTCAATATGTTGAAGATATCAGTTACAAGCAGGCGGTATGGGTTGGCATTGCTCAAGTCTTCGCATTAGTCCCAGGAACTAGTAGAGCGGGATCAACAATTATAGGCGCCATGCTCGTTGGCCTAAGTCGTAAAGCCAGTGCCGAATTCTCATTTTTATTGGCGATGCCAGTGATGGTAGCTGCTAGTGGTTATGACTTTTTAAAGAACTACAATGAGTTTAGTGATGCAAACCTCATTGCTTTAGGCATCGGCTTCTTAACAGCATTCGTTGTCGCCTTTCTTGCGATGAAGCTTTTTATCAGATTCCTTGAGCATTTCACGTTTGTCGCTTTCGGTATTTATCGAATCATTTTTGGAGTTCTCTTATTAATTCTAATTTACAACGGGAGTCTTGGTGCACATTAATTCCTAAATAAATATTCTATAAAACTAGGACACGTTACTGTTTAATTAGTAACGTAAAAATAAAAAAATATGAATGCGGGGGCTTCATGAATTTTTTCCACCAGTGGCTATTGGCTATCGGCCTTGTCTTGCTTAGCTCTTCAGTAGCGGCTAACAGTAAATCAAAACTCTATGGTAATTGGAAAGGGATTTCCGGTTCTTCAATACAAATTCATTTCAAGAAAAACATGCGATATGTCTATCGCTATAAGATGATAACTTTTACAGGAAAGTGGTCGATCAGTGGGAAAAACTTAACTTTCCACTACAGCGTGCTGGGTAGTAAAAAGAAGAAAAAAGCGACCTATTCATTGCGAAAAGGCTTTTTGACGCTTCGTTCAGATGAACATTCGACCGTCGTTCTAAAGAAACGTCGTTAGTTAAATAATAAGGGCTCAGTCATTCAGGCTGAGTCCCTTTTAACTCAACTATTAGGCGGCTTGACTCGCTAAATACTCGTCATAAGTACCTGAGAAGAAGTTAATGCCAGTCGGTGTTAGTTCGATGATTCGTGTTGCCAGTGATGAAACAAACTCACGGTCATGGCTAACAAAAATCAATGTTCCTTCATAGTGATCCAATGCCAAGTTTAAAGATTCGATAGATTCCATATCAAGGTGATTGGTTGGCTCATCCATTAAAAGAATGTTTGGTTTTTGTAACATTAAGCGACCAAAGATCATTCTTCCTTGCTCCCCTCCAGAAATCACCTTCACTGACTTCTCGCTTTCTGCTTTTGAGAACAATAGACGGCCCAAGACACTTCTCACCTCTTGTTCATCGTCTTCTTCACCTCGCCATTGATTCATCCAGTCGAACAACTTTTCTCCACCCTCAAAATCATGCATATGATCCTGAGCGCAATAGCCAATATTTGCATTTTCAGACCATTTCACCGTACCGCTATCAGACTCTAGGTTACCCTGCAAACAGCGAAGCAGTGTTGTTTTACCGATGCCATTCGGGCCGATAATGGCTATACGCTCACCGACTTCAACCATCATATCGATATTTTCAAAAAGCTTTTCGCCATCAAAGCCTTTTTCCAAACCGTTAACTTCAAGCGCTAAGCGATAAAGCTTCTTTTCTTGCTCGAAGCGGATATAAGGATTCACACGGCTCGATAGCTTAACGTGCTCCAGTTGAATTTTATCTAACTGCTTGGCGCGTGACGTTGCTTGACGTGCTTTAGAAGCATTTGCTGAGAATCGACTAACGAAAGCCTGCAACTCAGCGATTTTAGCTTTCTTCTTTGCGTTTTCGTTCATCATTAACTCGCGCGCCTGAGTGGCGGCGGTCATGTATTCGTCATAGTTACCTGGGAAGGTACGAAGCTCACCGTAATCCAAATCAGCCATATGGCTGCAAACGCTATTTAGGAAGTGACGATCATGCGAGATAATGATCATGGTGCTTTTTCGTTCGTTGAGGATTTTTTCTAACCAACGAATGGTATTAATATCTAAGTTGTTGGTTGGCTCATCTAACAGCAATATATCTGGATCTGAAAACAACGCTTGCGCCAACAACACCCGCAGCTTCCAACCGGGCGCTACCGCACTCATCGGTCCAAAATGCTGCTCTACAGGAATATCTAGGCCCAGT
>CALKXC010000160.1 GCA_938004025.1 uncultured Leucothrix sp.
TTAAAATGCAGATGATAACCACGCTCATTTGCCAGCGGCAGTTTGTAACCTAAGGGCTTCAAAATTTGTTGAGACCAAGGCCCCAATGCGACAACAACGGAGTCGGTATCAATCACTTGCTGATCTAACTGAACTCGATAGCCTTGCTCTTGTGGCTCAATAGAACGAATTTCCTGCTGTTTAAACTGACCACCAATACTAATAAAGTAGTCAGCATATTCGCGAATTAACGCAGGCGGGTTGTTTATGAAACCGTTGCCTTTAATCCAAATCCCACCCATGAAAATAGGACTTAAACTCGGTTCTAGATCGCGTACTTCAGCAATAGTTAACTCGCTAACTTCCTTATTATTCCTAGCCAAAGCACGTCGCTCAAAGCTCTTTTCTTGCGCCTTACGTTCTTCACGATAAACCTTCAGCCATCCCGTTTCAGTGTAACGCTTACCATTACCTGCCAGGCCCATGAAGTACTTGTGCTCATCTCCTGCCGCATTAATTAGCAAATTCAAGTGATCCGCATTACTCATCGCCGACTGCTCACGCGCGTGCTGGAAAAAGTTTTTCATCCAAGAAAACTGCCGAATGCAGTACGACATTTTGTAACGTACAGCAGGGTGGAGATTACTGATATAAGCTGGCAACGACTTGAATAGGTCAGGGTTGTTCAGGGGAACAATCGAACCACTGCTAATCACCCCGGCATTGCCGTAAGAGGTCTCACTAGCGGGTGGTTTTGCATCGACAAGCGTAACGTCCCATCCTTTAAGCTGAAGATGTAATGCAGTCGATACCCCAATCGAACCTGCCCCCAATACACAAACCCGTTTCATCATATTAATCCTGTTGCAGCTTCTCGGCGACCCAAATCACGTGTTGTTCTGTGTTCGCAGTATTGGCGGGAACATTTCGCTGCTCCACCATGAATCCAGCACGCACCAGCTTTCCTTTGAGCGTATCACTCACCACTGGTGACCATATTGCTAAAACACCCATTGGTTCCAGCGCCTCAAAACAAGCGCTTAAGCCTGAGAAAGTGTAGAGCCAATCGTTTTCTTTAAATAATAAATCTTCAGGACCATTATCCGTATCTAGGATGATGGCGTCGTAACGATTCTGCTTAGCCCGTAGGATTCTTGCGATATCCAGCGTATTAATGTTGACTCGGCCGTCTTTGAGAGGAAAACCCAAATGCTCACCTAATGCCCCTTCATGCCATTCTTGCATGTCAGGCATCCACTCAGACACTTCGATATTTGCCTGAAGGTTAACTTGCTTTAACAACTCTACCAATGTGTAGCCTAAGCCGAGACCACTCATTAGAATTTTGGGTTGATGGCGTTTGGAGATTATTTTAGCGGGGATCTGCGCCAATGCTTGGCGTGAGGACTCACTTGCCGGAGTTACCCAACCGCCTGATTTAGACGGGTCTGTTGTCAGTTTAAACTGCTCACCCTGATTGAATAAATACATCGTTCCATAGTCACGGGGCAGTTCCGCCGAACCAATTAGTCTTGCTTCATCCATGAGTGCAATTCCCAGAAAATGGCCCTAAGCATACAGGATCAAAGCAATGAAATAAAAACGAAAATGCCGGAATACCCTAAGGTAAACCGGCACAATTATTATTGTTATTATTCTTACTAGCGCTTTTTGCTTTTGTTATTGATTGACGCTCTTATTATAAACTGACATCCAACCTCAATCTTAGCCAGCTAAACCTGTTAACTTTTCTTTCAATGGTTCGATAACACCACCTAATACTGCACCAACACCTGGGATAGCCATTACACTATCTAACATCGGCATAATCTTCTCTAAAGCACCAGCAAGGATTGGCTTAGCAGCGTCTGGCAATTTATCTGCCATTGACGTGATACCATCTAACTTACCGCTAAAGTCTGTTAGTGCTGGGATCGCTGCTTTAGCCGACTCAACATCTGTGATGCTTCCAAGACTTTCTGTTGCAGATCCGAACATGCCAGTGATGTTTGCTGCCATGTCACCGCCAACCATTCCACTTACTGCCGAAGTAGCCGAGTCAACCGTACCTGAAACTGAACTTGTCACTGATTCCATCGCTGATGAAGCTGCACCGGTAACACCTGAAGTGTCAGGAGCCGATCCACCAAACTGCTTCCAACCAAAGAAGGCCAGAACCGCTAGAATCAAAGGAATGATTAATTTCTTAATCCAAGAAGAACCTGTAGAAGCTGCTTCGCCCGCTGCATTACCAACAGAACTTGCTGCTCCGCCAACTGCCCCAGCTGCCGAACCTGCAAGATTGGCTGCGCCATCTGCCGCTCCACCGATTGCACCAGAAACACCGTCTACTGCGCCGCCAGCCATGTCGCCAACTTTGCCTGCTGCACCTGAAACTGCGTCAGTTGCTGAACCCGCTAGATTGGCTGCACCGTCTGCTACGCCACTTACTGCACCAGTAACACCGTCAACCGCACCGCCTGCGATGTCGCCAACTTTGCCTGCTGCACCACCGATTGCGCCAGTAACACCATCCACTGCGCCGCCAGCCATGTCGCCAACTTTACCTGCTGCACCTGAAACCGCATCAGTCGCTGAACCTGCGAGATTAGCTGCACCGTCTGCAACACCACCGATAGCACCATTAATACTGTCTGCTGCGCCATCTGCTAGGCCACCAAACTTATCTGCAACGCCTGATACTGCGTCTGTCGCTTGATCTGCTAAACCTGCAGCGCTGTCTGCACCACCACCGATTGCGCCAGTAACACCGTCTACTGCGCCGCCAGCCATATCTCCAAATTTATCAGTTACGCCTGAAACAGCGCCAGATGCTGAGCCCGCAAGCCCTGCTACACCAGCAGCCGCTGCGCCAGCCATACCTGCACCACTACCAAACAAGTTTCCAACGTTGCTCATAAAGCCGCTAGAACCTAAC
>CALKXC010000161.1 GCA_938004025.1 uncultured Leucothrix sp.
AATTTGTACGTGACTATTTAGAAACACTAGACTGGGACAAAACACCGCCAGGCCCTGTGCTACCAGAATCCATAATAAAAAGAACCGCTGACAAATATCAAGCAGTTGCGAGTCAGCTAACGGAGACATAATAATGAGTGACCTATACAAGTGGGTACAAAAAGTGCCGGGCGTACTAACCTTTTTTTTAGTCATTGCCCTAGGCGTAACCCTAGCTAACCTGCTGTGGATGATCGTTACACCTGCGCCATCAGTTGCTCAGGCCGCCAACCGAGTTAATCCTGGTCAAGTCGCCAGCCTTGGCCGACAGGAAAACTATGGCAAATTGATTGCCGACCAACACCTATTTGGGGCGATTCCAAAGGCTGCGCCAACTAAGATCAAAAAAGCCGCTCCAGTCAAAGTGGTTGCCCCGACAAAAGCTCCCGTAAAATTGAATGTAAAACTGCACGGAATAATTTCATCTAAAGATGAGGCAGGCGGCTTTGCTATGATCTCTTACAATGGCAAGACTCAGGAAGTATTTAGCCCAGGTGAACCCATTCCTAAGAAGCTACCGGGTCAAGAAGAAGTCGAGTCGATCGGGGTAATGGTTACCAAAATCTCTAAAACTAGCGTAACCATTGATAATAATGGTACTGAGCAGATTCTGACGCTTCCTGCTCCAGATAAAAGTAGCAGCTCAGCAAGCAACAATAGCCGAGCCAGCAATTCTTCTAGCTCTCAAAGAACGGCGGCAAAGCCTCGAATCATTCAGCCAACAACATCAACAGCCGCTGCAACTCCATCAGTTGGTACTTCAGGTGGAATTCAAACACTGGCTGAATTGCGAGAAGAAGCCTTGGTAAACCCAAATGTGCTTATGACCGTCATTACCCCCTCGATTGTTAGGGAAAACGGCCAGATGACAGGGGTTAGGGTTTATCCTAGTCGGAACCGTAAATTATTCAGAGCATTAGGCTTAAGAAACGGCGATATTGTCACCCAAGTCAATGGTGTAATGATTGATGACCAGAGCAAGGGGCTAGCAATATTCCAACAACTTGCCGAGTCACCTTCTTTAGAAATTCATATTAAGCGCGGCGGAAATGAACAGATTCTCACTCCTCAATTTTAAAGCAGTTGTTACCTCATTATTTGTAATATTAATAGCTTCCCAGCTCAGTAGCTGCGACAAACCTATAGAAGCGATTAAAATAAGTGGCCCAACCATGGGCACTACTTATAACATTACACTCTACCCTGCTAAAGATAGCCCGCTAGATTCAAAACAAGTTCAGGCAAATATTGATGACACGCTAAAGCAAGTTAATCAGCAGATGTCCACTTGGATTAAAGACTCTGAGATCAGCTTGTTTAATAAAAGTGAGTCGACTGATTGGTACCCAGTTTCGGCAGAATTTGTCAATGTTGTCGAAGCAGCACAATCGATCAGCCAATTAAGTAACGGCGCTTTTGATATTACGGTAGGCCCGCTTATAAACATTTGGGGGTTTGGCAAAGATTTCAAAAACAATAACCCCGGTGACGATGCTATTGCCGACGCTAAGACCAATATAGGTTATCAAAAATTAGAAGTTCGTCGCTCCCCACCCGCCCTAAAGAAACAAATTCCACAGCTTCAAATTAACCTTTCTGCAATTGCCAAAGGATACGGTGTTGACGTCATTGCTGAGCAGTTAGCCAAAGCAGGCATCGATAATTACTTAGTTGAGATCGGCGGAGAAATTCGCGCCAATGGAAGCAAACCTAACAAGTCACTTTGGCGAATCGCCATTGAAAAACCTTCAACAAAAGAACGCTCTATTCAACAAGGTTTACTACTAGAAAATACTGGGGTAGCAACCTCAGGTGATTACCGTAATTACTTTGAAAGAGAAGGCAAACGTTACTCTCACACGATCGATCCTGAAACAGGCAAACCAATCACTCACCAGCTAGCCTCAATAACCGTGCTACATAAAAGCGCCATGATGGCTGATGGACTAGCCACTGCACTAATGGTGATAGGCGAAGACAAAGCAAAAACTTTTATAGCCGATAATAAACTCAATGCCTATTTGATCTCTCGAGACAAGGACAGCTTTTCAAACTGGCACAACTTATCTGACGATTTGTTTATAAAGCCTTGATTTCTGTAGATATACTACCCAAAACAAAGATTTAAGATAGGCGTATCGGTTTGACAATGTTATTTTATTATTACAATAAATCCAATACAGGGAAGTAATGTGAATAATAAAATAATAAAGCTTTTCAGCTTAGTCATACTAATACCTGCCATCGCAGGATGCGTCAGAGTCCCCGCTAAAAGCAAACCCGCTGAAGCCAGCAAAAAGATCATGGTTGAAACTTCATCTCAAAGCCAGCCACTCTTTCTAAACGTATAAACTCCTTAGTTGAATACGAGTGAGGTCTGTAGTGTCGGTTCGGCGAATCATTTCAGCGAAGCTGAGTGAGCGAACTGACACTACAGGCCTCGCGCTTCAAGAAACCAGAAAACTCACAACTAGATTCAAAAGTAATCTCCAGCAAGGTAGAATGCCCAAATAATCATTTTGCTCTGGAGATTTTGTCATGCCTGAATATCGCTCACGTACCACCACCCACGGTCGCAACATGGCAGGTGCCCGCGCACTATGGCGTGCCACAGGCATGAAAGATGGTGATTTTGATAAACCGATCATTGCTATCTCAAACTCATTTACACAGTTCGTCCCAGGCCACGTTCACCTTAAAGACTTAGGTCAATTGGTAGCGCGCGAAATTGAAAAAGCCGGTGGAATAGCAAAAGAATTTAATACCATTGCCGTTGATGATGGTATTGCGATGGGTCACGACGGAATGCTGTACAGCTTACCGTCACGTGAAGTCATCTCGGATGCTGTTGAGTACATGGTTAATGCTCACTGCGCCGACGCGCTGGTTTGTATATCTAACTGCGACAAAATCACACCGGGCATGCTAAATGCTGCTTTGCGCTTAAATATCCCTGTTATTTTTGTATCTGGCGGCCCAATGGAGTCAGGTAAAGCGGTCATTCAAGGCAAAGTGATTAAGCTAGACTTAGTGGATGCAATGATGTCAGCGGGCGACAATAATAATACTGACGAACAAGTTTTGGATATGGAGCGCTCAGCCTGTCCAACCTGCGGTTCTTGCTCAGGTATGTTCACAGCTAACTCAATGAATTGCTTAACAGAAGCACTCGGCTTATCGCTTCCGGGTAATGGTTCGCTCCTAGCGACCCATGCTGATCGTAAAGAATTGTTCCTGCGGGCTGGGCGTGAAATTGTGAGCTTAGCAAAACGCTATTACGAGGAAGATGACGAATCAGTACTACCACGTAATATTGCTAACTTTAAAGCCTTTGAAAATGCGATGAGTCTCGATATCACCATGGGTGGCTCAACCAATACCATCTTGCACTTGCTTGCTGCTGCACACGAAGGAAATGTCGACTTTAACATGGACGACATTGATCGTTTATCCCGCAAAGTCCCTAACCTTAGCAAGGTTGCTCCTGCCACTCAGGACTTTCACATGGAAGATGTGCATCGGGCCGGTGGCGTGATGCGTATTTTAGGTGAGCTAGAGCGTGGTGGCCTAATCCACACAGACATTCCAACAGTTCACAGCGCCACGATGGGTGAAGCGCTTGAGAAATGGGATATCGCTCGTACCACTGATGAAGATGTGAAAACTTTCTACAGCGCTGCACCGGGTAATGTTCGAACGCAAGAAGCATTCAGTCAAAACAAGCGTTGGGATCTAGACTTAGATAAGGTCAATGGCTGCATTCATGATATCGAACATGCCTACTCTAAAGACGGTGGCTTGGCTGTTCTGTATGGCAATATCGCTGAAGACGGTTGTGTTGTAAAAACAGCGGGCGTAGATAAAGAAATCCTTCACTTCGTTGGTAAAGCTCGTATTTTTGAGTCTCAGGATTCTGCAATGAATGCGATTCTTGACGACCAAATGGTCGCGGGTGATGTTGTTATCATTCGTTACGAAGGCCCTAAAGGTGGACCGGGTATGCAAGAAATGCTTTACCCAACCACATACCTTAAATCAAAAGGCTTGGGCAAGGTGTGTGCTCTTTTCACTGACGGACGTTTCTCAGGTGGCACATCAGGTCTATCTATTGGTCACGCTTCACCAGAAGCTGCGGAAGGTGGCGCTATCGGTTTAGTGGAAGAAGGCGACACAATTGAAATTGACATCCCGAATCGTAAAATTAACGTAATGATCTCTGACGAAGCGTTAGCTGAACGCCGTAGCGCGATGGATGCTAAAGGTAAAGACGGCTGGAAACCTGGATACAAACGTACCCGCAACGTCACTACCGCATTACGTGCCTATGCTGCTATGGCTACTTCTGCTTCGCGTGGTGCGGTTAGAGACGTAACACAGGTCGAGAAATAACGTAATACTGCTCCGATACCTCCCTCAAAATGGGTGGTATCGGGTCAAGACACAATTTTGCTTTGAGGCATTGCTTTTGTACACATTACTGAATCAGCGAATTAATCATATTGAAGAAAACAAGCTGCAATACCTGCTAAAGAATTCGCAAACAGGCCTTGAGAAAGAGAGCCTTAGAGTTGACAACGAAGGGCTTATTTCTCAGCGCCCTCACCCAAAGCAACTTGGTTCAGCCCTAAAAAACAGTTGGATTACCACTGATTACTCTGAGTCCCTCTTAGAGCTCATTACCCCGCCGTGTAATCGTGCCTATCAATCTTTAGATTTCCTTCAAGACATTGAAACCTTTGTGTATCAAGAACTTAAAGATGAGCTGCTCTGGACATCTAGCATGCCCTGCATCATTAACGGTGAATCAGACATTCAAATAGCGGATTACGGTACTTCTAACAGTGGCAAAATGAAAAATATCTATCGCCACGGTTTAGCATGGCGCTATGGAAAAACCATGCAGGTCATTGCTGGCATCCACTTCAACCATTCAGTAGCTAAAGACTTCTGGCCTGCTTTTCAAGAAATGGATAAGGTTTCAGGGAAAGCCATCGAGTTTTCTAACCGGCGCTACATGAGCATGACTCGAAACATCCAGCGCTATGGCTGGCTTATCCCGTATTTATTTGGCTGCTCACCCGCAATATGCAAAAGCTTTTTAGGAGGTAATCCACCTTCTGAAACGATGGAAACTTATAATCACAACACATATTACGAACCCTATGGAACCTCACTACGGATGGGCGATATAGGCTACACAAACCGTAAATCAAGCAAGGTCGGTATTAAAGCAGACTATAGCTCGGTCAAAAGCTATACCGATAGCTTGAGAGCTGCAATCGAAACTTCTTACTCAGGCTATGAAGAAATCGGCGTTAAAGTGGATGGTGAATATCGTCAGCTCAACACCAATATCTTACAAATAGAAAATGAGTACTACAGCACTGTTCGCCCAAAACAAATATTAGAAGGCTTCGAGAAGCCTATAGACTCTTTATTAAACCGCGGCATTCGCTACGTCGAGCTTCGCTCTGTCGATATTAATGCGTTTCATCCTGCAGGCATCACTCATTTACAACTCTATTATCTTGAGATTTTCATGCTGTTTTGCCTACTTCAAGACAGCCCTCACATAAACACAGCCGAGCAAAAAGCCATTGACCGCAACCAAAGCACGGTGGCTCACCGAGGCCGTAAACCAGACTTAGAACTGGACAGAGACGGCAATGCGATAACGCTAAAAAGCTGGGGCCTTGAGTTGATGGACGCGATGCTACCGGTTGCCAAGTTGCTTGATCAAACCCACAGTCGTGAGTGTTACCAACTCGCATTGAAAGAACAAAGGGAATTGTTTGAGAACCCAGCACTGACTCC
>CALKXC010000162.1 GCA_938004025.1 uncultured Leucothrix sp.
AGGGTGATTAGCTCAGTTGGTAGAGCGCCGCCCTTACAAGGCGGATGTCAGGAGTTCAAGTCTCTTATCACCCACCACGGAGCGGTAGTTCAGCTGGTTAGAATACCTGCCTGTCACGCAGGGGGTCGCGGGTTCGAATCCCGTCCGCTCCGCCAGTATTGAAGAAAAAAGGATGCCTCTGGTATCCTTTTTTTTTGCCTAAAAATTGCATAAGCATACCCTGTGATGACCCTGATTTTATTGGTGTGAACGCCTTCAATCAGGTATCATCGCACCCTATAAATATTAACGAAATCGACAGAGAAATCATGCTTCAAACAATTAATGATAAAGCGAAGGGTTGGGTTGCATATGCGATCGTTATTTTCATCAGTATACCGTTTATGCTATTCGGAATCGGTTCATACCTCGATGGTGGTGAAAAAGTAGTTGCGGCGACTGTAAATGGTGAAGAAATCCAGTCTTCAGCTTTAACCTCTGCTGTTTTGCAGCAGAAGCAACGCCTACAGTCTATTTACGGTACATTGCCACCTCAACTTGATGATAAAACAATCAGGCAACAGGTTATCGATGATTTAGTTAATCGTGAGCTACTTAGACAGTCGGTTGACGCTAACGGTTACCGAGTGAGTGACGCTGAAGTAGGTGATCAAATCAAAAGCATGCCGAGTTTCCAAAAAGATGGAAAATTCGATCAAACGACATATCAGCAGTTGTTGACTGCCAATCGATTAAATGCAGCTACTTTCGAGCAACAAACGCGTGATGATTTAACGCTACAACAAATGACTCGATCTGTTTCATCTAGCAGCTTTGTACCAAAGCAGGAAGCAGGGCTGTACCAATCTTTGGTTGAGCAGGAGCGAAGCGGTCAGACATATACGATCAGATCTGATTCATTTAAAGCCCAAGTGGTTCCTGATAAAGAGAAGGTTAAGTCATTCTATGACGATAACACTTCTCTGTTTATGACCGCTGAGCGTGTCAAGTTAGACTACTTGCTACTTGACCAAGATAAGATAGCTGAAGGCATTGAAGCGACTGATGAGCAGCTGAAGCAAAACTTTGAAGAAAATGCAACTCTCTACCTAACTCCAGAGCAACGTAAGGTTTCACACATTCTTGTTTCAGTTGATAAGCACGGTAAAGAAGGTGCAGAAAAGCGAGCGGGTGATTTATATGCTGAAATAGTTTCAAAAGCTAAAACTTTTGAAGAATTAGCAACCACAGAATCTGATGACACATTGGCAGCGGACAGTGCTGGTGATATGGGATTTCTTCAAATGCAGGACATGAATGCGGCGTTTGCAGATGCTGCGGCTAAGTTAAAAGTTGGTGAGATAAGCCCTCCCGTTTTGACTCCAGCAGGCTATGAAATTATTAAAGTGACTGAGATCAAACCTGAAGTAGTTCCAGAGTTTGATAGTGTCAAAGATCAGGTGAAAAAAGCTTACCAAACTGCAGAAGCAGGTAAGATATTCATCGATAAAATTGAAACACTTCAAACCACTGCCTTTGAGAATGATTCAAGCTTAGATCCTTCTTCAGATGCTATTAATGACGCTATCTTAACATCTGATTGGATTACCAGAGCAGATGGAGAAGGTATTGGTAAAGAATTTAAAGTGCGAGAAGCAGCGTTTTCACCTGAAGTTAAAACGGAAAGAATTAACTCTTCTTTGATTGAGATTAGCCCAACTAAAGCCTTGGTGGTTCGATTAAATACTCATGAAGATGCGGCCGCTAAGCCATTTGCAGAAGTAGAAAAAGAAGCGTCAGATGCATTTATTGCTGCTGAAGCCCGCAAATTGGCTGTTGCTAGAGGTGAAGCGTTATTAGCTGACCTTCAAAAAACAAGCGATTGGACTGCTCTGGAGACCATTCCTGAGTTACAGACGGAAGATGTTCAAACTTTTGAACAGTTAAAGCGTAATGATCGCAAAACAACACCACAGATTGTTGCTGAAGTGTTTAAAATGAATGCAGCAGAAGCTGAAGGTAAAAGCGCGTTCTCAAATATTATTCTACCGAATGGTGACTATGTCGTAATTGGTTTGAATAAAGTGGTGAATGGCCCTACTGAAGTGAGTGCCGGTGGTTTGGCTAGCTTTAAAGCCGAGATAGCGCGTCGTGAACAAGATGCTTTATTGAAAGCGATGCGTGAGCAAGCGGAAGTGGTCATTAACCCTGAAGTTTTAGAAAACTAATTGTAATGTTATTTTAAGCCTCCTTGGTGTTAATCGCTAAGGGGGCTTTTTTGTATTTATTAGGAAGAAATATGAAAGTGCATCTTAAAGCCTTAGGTTGTCGCCTGAATGAAGCAGAGCTCGAGCAGTGGTCTCATGCTTTTCGAGGTAAAGGTCATTCAATGGTTACCGACCATGAAGATGCAGATATTGTCGTGCTTAATACGTGTGCAGTCACCGCAGATGCAGGTAAAAAATCACGTAAGCTAATGAATAGGCTCTATAGAGAAAACCCTGAGGCTAAGTTAGTGGTCAGTGGTTGCTACGCAACGCTTGAAACTGACAAAGTTGCGGAGCACTTAGGTGTTGATTTGGTGGTGCCTAACCCACAAAAAGATCAGCTGCCGCAAATGGTGATGGATAAGTTCGCTGGCAATACGATGCCTATTATCGCGATGGAACCTGGTGAAAGTAGCTTATTTTCAAGAGGGCGACAGAGAGCGTTTATCAAAATTCAAGATGGGTGCCGTTATCGCTGCACTTTTTGCATTGTTACCGTAGCGAGAGGTGAGGAAAAAAGTCGCACCCTGAAGGGTATTATTGAAGAAGTTCAGCGGCTACAAACCCAAGGCATTCAAGAAATAGTTTTGACTGGGGTTCATGTTGGTGGATATGGAAGCGATCTTGATACATCGCTTTATTCACTGGTTAAAACGATTTTAGATGAAACCGATATTCCAAGAATTCGCTTTGCATCGGTAGAGCCTTGGGATTTACCAGAAGAGTTCTTTGGATTGTTTGATAATTCCCGTCTAATGCCTCATATGCATTTACCCTTACAGAGTGGGTCAGATACTGTGTTGAGGCGCATGTCACGACGTTGTAAAACGGATTCATTCAGAGATCTAGTTCAGCATGCTCGAAACTCGATTCCAGGGTTTAATGTAACCAGTGATATCATTGTTGGTTTCCCCGGTGAAACAGAGGCGGAGTGGCAGCAGACTTTAGAGTATGTAGAGTCTATTGGATTTGGTCATACACATATCTTTTCCTACTCTCCTCGTGAAGGGACTAAGGCTGCTCGTTTGGCAGATCCGGTTCCTGATATGATTAAGAAGCAGCGTAGCTTAGAAATGCATCAGTTGGCGGAGCGCCTGAAGCAGCAGTTTGCTGAGTTACAGCTTGGAAATAAAGTACCTGTTTTATGGGAGCGTCAAAGGCAAGAAGGCGCTTTGGCAAAATATACAGGCTATACTCCGAATTTCATGAAAGTTGAAACTTCTGTCACTAACACTGTCTTATTAGAGAATCGTATCGTTGATACTAACCTCGATTCATATAGTGTGGAAAAACAGTCTTTAATAGGAAGTGTGTAATGAAAATTAACAGGAGTTGGTTGCTGATTGGTGTTTTCCCAATATTGCTACTGCTAGCTGCTTGCAATGGTAAAGAAGCGACTCCTGAGTCTGTTGCCGCTGATTTTTGGCAGGCTGTCATTGATAAAGATATGGAAAAAGCCAAAAACCTGGCTACTTGGGACAGTGTCGATTACCTCAAGTACATTCGATCGGGGCAGTTAAAGCCAGAAAGGTATGAGCTTGGTGAGGTAATGCGTGGTGATAGAAATGCTGTTATCGAAACGATGCTCTATTCACAGCAGCAAGGCCAAGCCAGCATAAAAATTCCTGGGCGCACTGCTTTGATCAGTACTGAACATGGCTGGCGAGTAGATTTAAAGCAAACTATCGGAAGTACCTTGAAAGAGACCGTTGGTACTGTATTCGACCAACTTAATAACCTGATGCAAGAAGGCCTTAAAGGCTTTGATAAGCAGCTTTCAGATTCGGTAAAAGAAATTGGTAAGGCGCTGGAAAAAAGTGCCGAAGAGCTCCGAGATGAATTATCGAAGCAGCCCTTCGGTAGTCAACCTCAGCCAGATTCATCCGTTCCAGAAGGCCAGAGAATCTAGCTTTTCGGTGTAATAAACTCACTTTCAAGCGCAATGAAATCGCAAGGAACATCCCAAGCTTGAGGGACCTGTTCTTCGATTAATTGAAAGTCGTATGCAAAAGCAATCAGGGTCGGCTTGCAATTCTCTGTTTTTCTAAATTCAAAGGTGCGATCGTAGAAGCCTCCTCCCATGCCAATTCTATTGCCGCATCGGTCAATCGCAACCATCGGCATAATCACGGCGTCTAATGTCTTTGGGTCAGTAAGTAGCTCCTCTTCGGCTACATCTGGCTCGGGAATGTTGAATCGATTGAGTTTCATCGGAGTTTGCACATTATAAAGTGCAAATTCGAGGTGATTTTTTTTGGTTTTGGAAAGAATGGGTAGATAGAAGCTTTTATTAGAAAGCTCGTTAAACCCTTGTAAATAGGTTGGATCTGCTTCCCCGCGAACGGGTAGGTAAATAGCAATGTGCTTGGCGTTATTAAGCGCAGCACTATTGAGTATTTCATGACATATTTTCTTCGAGAGGATCGACTGTTGATCTTTGGTGAGCGTTG
>CALKXC010000163.1 GCA_938004025.1 uncultured Leucothrix sp.
AGATCCTATTGTAGCGGGTAAATTATCTTTGCGTCTATACGCAATAGACAATAATTTACCGGATAGATTCTTTTTATTTGTTGTAGTTTGGTATTGGATTTGTAGCTAGAGGTAGGCGGAAACATGTATTAAGCTCACTTCGCCGACTCGCTGTGCTCGTAAGGACTGCGTGAGATTAATACAAGTTTCCTTGAGGCGCTACAATTTATTCTGATGTTGCGAGGGTTGTTAGGCCGCTTTCATCATGTGCTCAGCATTTGCTTGAGTCATTGGCTTTCCAAAATAATAGCCTTGCAATTGATCGCAATTCATTCCTTTTAAGAAACTGATATGAGCGTCGCTTTCAACGCCTTCAATAGTGACATTCATATCAATACAATGCCCAAGGTGGATTATCGATCCAATCACTTTTTCAAGCTTTTTCGGGTCTTGGTCGTAGCCTAAAAGGAACGAGCGATCAACCTTGAGCTTATCAAAGCCATATTTCCAAAGATATCCAAGGCTAGAGTAGCCAGTTCCAAAGTCGTCCATGGCAATAGAAACCCCCATGCTCTTGATAGCCGCAAGTTGTTTTTGCGTTGAACCATCATCTCTTATTAGGAGGCTTTCTGTAATTTCTACTTCAAGGCGCTCGGCAGGGAAGTTGTGTTTTACTAGGAGGCCATTGATAAAATCAGGTAGATCCCCTTGATCAAATTGAACCGAGGATAAGTTCACCGAAATAAAGGTTTCGTTTGACCACTCTTTTGCGGTTTTAACGGCTTCGCCCAATACCCACTGTCCAATATCGTTTATCAGGCCAAGACGCTCTGCGACTGGAATAAACTCCTCTGGAGAAATCATTTCACCTTGTTTGTCTCTCAAGCGTAACAGGGCTTCAAAGCCAAGGATTTTTTTCGTTTCTGGTTGATTGATGGGTTGGTAATAAATTTCAAGGCCGGTGCCGTCTACCGCCTTATTGAGAAGCTTTTCGATTTTTTGCTGGCGTTTAAACTCATTACTCAGGGCGTCGGAGAAAATAGTAATGGTGTTTTTACCTTCTGATTTAGATTTGTATAACGCAGCATCAGCTGCATGTAACATATCCGTGAGGGGTTCATTGCTTTTGGAAATATTAAGTCCAATACTCACGTGGCCTTTAATTTCCTGACCTCGATGGATCATTCCTTTCGCAATGCTTGCTAGGATGTCTTGAGCTATTATTTTTAGTTCTTCTGGCGTGACATCACCAATACAGGCGACGAACTCATCGCCACCGAAGCGAGCAAATATAGCGTTTTCGCCTAACTTGCTTTTAATTGTGTGACCAACGCTGCGCAAGAAAGCATCACCACCATCATGTCCGTTTTCATCATTAATTTTTTTGAAATTATCGACATCAATAAACAATGTGCCAATCGAACTATAATCTTTGAAATAGGATTCTGCAGAGTCATTAAAGGAACGTCGATTATTAAGCCCAGTGAGTGAATCAAAGTTTGCTAATTGTTCCGCTTCAGCTTTGGCTTCTTTGGCCGAGGCACTTTCTTTTAGTAATGCAAGTGCTGGAATTAAGAAGAAAAGGGCGCTAATAATGGGTAAAAACAAGGCAATCCAGTTAAATCCATCTTTGAGTGAAGCCACCATCTCTGTTTGATCAATATAAACTTCAACTACGCCAATGCGTGTTCCTGACTTGTCTTCTATCGGTACATAAGCTTCTACATAGACATCTGGGCGGTTGGCTTTCTGCCGACCATCTTTAATTTCTATATTACTGTTTCCAGTGTTGAAAACTCTGGCTGCCTTTTTGTTCTCAACTATGAGAGATTCTTCATCTTGCTTTTGTTTATACTCATCCGAGATAAATGAGTTTGTGCCGTCAGGGCGAAAGATTTTGAAGCGAAACACTTCTCCAAATTCCACTGCTTTATCAATCGTTGCTGACTGCTTTGGGTCAGGGATTCCTTTCGTTATTAGCGTTTCAATATCATCGAGATGAGAGACAAAATAGTCTGCCCAGTGTATTGCTGTGGTTCTGGCTTCCTTCTCGACGACTTTGTCGACTGTGTTAGATAAGAGAAACCAAACACCGACCATAAGAGCGCAGGTCATCGCGCAAACTGTTAGTATTGATGGAAACGATTTTTTATTGATTATCATTTGCATTTCCTGAAAGAATAACTCTGAATGAGTGGAAAATGACTCATTATGCTCAGGCAATATAGTTGCATAAATTATACAATTTTGCTGATATTCCGGATGAAATGATATAGCCATCTATCTGGTAGAAGATGGCTTTAAAACAGTTACTTATAAGTCGCTGCTGTAATAAATTCGCCGAATGATTCGCACCAAATAATCACCGCGGAATAAGACTCAATGTCGATAGTTTCATCCACTGGAATAACAAAGTTTTCAAACGTTTTAACATCACCTACTAATTTCATTTCAGACTTCAAATCATTAAATGCTGCTTCCGTTTCGACGAGCTTAGGGGATAAGTAGAGTTTGTAATCGGGTCCCGGTGCGACTTTACCCTGTAAAGAGATAAACTTTTCACCGACTGAGATATCACCTTCTCCCCAATGCAAGAAGTCGCTGCCTTCAAGATCTCTTTTGAAAGTGCCTTTGTATTGCGCGTTGCTTTTTGCCATTTCCATTTGCTCAGCAGACGGTCCGCTTGGAGCTGTCAATATTGGAAGGAAATAGATGCCAGCGGCAAAGCCAATCGCAGCGAATACAAGGTGAGAAACACTGAGTAGGAGAAACTTCTTCATTTTACGTTATCCAAATAGAGTTTTTGAAAGTATTGTATACCATGCTATTGGATTACTTTTCTATTAGTAGGCGTATAAACCAAGGATTTTAAGCGCGCTAATAATAAGAAGAACAGGGCTAAACTAGATAGCGAGCCAAAAGCACCGCCCCCGCCGTTGATATTCGAAGTGACAGCAGCAGCTGTTGGAGTAGTGGTTTCTGAAGCTTCAGGCGTTTCTGGCTGCGTGCTTTCTGCCTCTGGCATTGGATTCGATGCGATTTCAGTGGCAATAATAAGCTCAGTTTCTGCAATTTCAAAAGGTGCATCTTCAGGGGCCTCTATTGCTAATTTTGCCGCCATGGCAGCGGAGGTCACTGTTCCTTCGATCACAGGAATTCTAATTCTAGTGGTGGTTTTACCGACTGGAATGACAACTTCACCTCTTATTGGCTGTCCTCGGTTAGCGTTAACTGTCGAAGTTGCTTGATAGAAAATAAAGGTTTCTTCCGTAGCAGGGGCAGATAATTGCAGTGTATAAATCAGTGTATTGGTACCATCATTACCTCTAATCAATGAGGGCGAATTGAGCGATAGTAATGGCTTAGCACCTTTAACGGAGTGCTTTGTTTTACTG
>CALKXC010000164.1 GCA_938004025.1 uncultured Leucothrix sp.
CCGCATTGGTTATAGCATTGGTGTTGGCTATTCTCCGGACTGGGGCGAACACACGGTTAGCTTGCGAGGCGATGACACCAGCATCTTAGAAAAGAATATGACGCTACATGTCATGCTTGGAATGTGGATGGATGGTTGGGGCTTGGAAATCAGTGAGACGGTAGCGGTAACGGATACTGGCGTTGAATGTTTAACGCAGTATCCGCGCGGGGTTCATGTGGTCTGATAGTTTTTGGATATTGGACTGTTCATTGGTACTCCCAAAGCTCATATCTTTCCCAAACCTTACTGGCTCCACGATCCCCATTTTCGTGTGCCTGTCTAATTAGTCGTGCACATTGGTTTAAGTTCTTTTGCACACCTCTTCCTTCACATAAAGACAAACCAAGCATGTACTGAGCGTTATAGTTATTTTGAGCAGCAGACTTCTTGTACCAATCAGCTGCTTTACGGTAATCTCGTGACACCCCTTTACCTAGATAATAAGCAAGGCCAAGCTTTGTTTGAGCATCAGCATCGCCCTGTTCTGCAGACTTTAGATACCAATAGGCCGCCTGCTTATAATCCTTAAGTAGCCGCCCTTTTCCATGCTGATAAGCAAAGCCTAAATGGTATTGTGATAATGCATCGCCTTGCTCTGCCGCTTTCGACCACCAATACACCGCCTGCTGATAATCTTTTTTAAGTTTATTACCCGATGCATACAAATCTGCAAGTTTTGACTGCGCTTTTATATGACCACGGCCTGCGGCTTTTGTATACCAATCTTCTGCGTGTTTTATGTCAGCAACGACCCCTATACCGTACTCATACACCACTCCCAAAGCGAACTCCGCTTGGTCATTTTCTTGTCTAGCGAGTGTTTGCAGGATTGATAAATCCCTTACATAGTCAGATTGATGATGTGATATTCGATTGTTTTGACTGACTTTCGCCGGAAATGACAGCGCAGTGCTAGAAGACAGCAAAATTATTATTGTGCAAAATATAAGCTTTATTGTTAATTTATTCATTTTATTAGCCCAGAAATTAACCCCAATTTCATCTAGAATCATAGCCTTATTTCGCTAAGATTTCGAGGATCAGCCCGATAAACGGAGGCAATTTCGTTTATAAATTTTGTTATTCTTGAAATTAGCTGTTTTATTATACTTTTTTTAATGAAACCTAAATAAACACACGATTTTTGGGCGTTAAATTCAACGAAAGTTCACGAAGCAATTTGCAGGTTTCAATCTATTCTGTAAACTAGCTCAAGTTTTCACAACTAACTGATTCGTGATAAAATTCACTGATCTTTGTTATTATCATTCAAAGACGAAACTACAAAATAATCCGACAAGAGGTCTGTATTATGTTAAGGATGGCACCTTTAATAAGTTTTATTGTTTTATTGATGCTCTCATCAGCCGCTCAATCATCAAGCAGTGAGCGACTGTATTACGCATCTAAAGGTGGATACTTTCAGGCCGCAAAAAACCTAGTAGAAGTTGATCGTGCCAGCACGGCATACGCAAACCCAAATGGCGAAACAGCACTATTTGCCGCAACTCAATCTGGACAAATCCAAATAGCGGAGTATTTGATAGAAAACCGCGCAAACGTCAACCAGCCTGACAACAACCGGACATTCCCAATCCATCTTGCCAGCCAAGCCAACAACCTTCCCATGGTTAAACTTTTTCTAGAAAAAGGAGCTTATGCTGGAGCTGTTGATTTTGAGGGCAACACACCACTACATCACGCTAGCCGATACAACAACATCGCGATGGTCAAAATGTTGCTTGAAAAGAGGGCTCCTGCTGGCCACGTTAATCGGAACCGCATGGCACCCATTCATTTCGCTAGCCGCCTAGGAAACACTGAAATGGTTCAGCTGCTACTTGAAGCAGGTGCGGATGCTAGTCCTATTGACCCTGAAGGTATTTCCCCGCTGCACATTGCTACTGAAGCAGGCAATTTAGAAATGGTTAAAGCGTTGGTAAAAGGCAAAGCAGCTTTAAACCCTGTTAAGAAAGACGGGGTAACACCACTTCATGAAGCGGCAGCTGCCGGCCACTTTGGAATTGCACAGCACCTCCTACGTAAAGGTGCCAGCACGAAGTCTAAAACAATTGGTGGATGGGTTCCGCTTCATCACGCTGTTCGTTTTGGTCATAGCCGTATTGCCAATATGCTTCTGTACAGCGGCACGCCAATGAATGTACGCACTAATGAAGGCAAAACCGTCTTCGATCTAGCTCAGCTAGCGGGTCAGGAACCTATGCTTAGATTCCTAAAGAAATACGCAAGAAGAAAAGGTAAGCGTATTCCGAGAGCAAGAAAACCCGTCGCAGCAGCAATAGCACAGGTTAAATCTCAGCCTAAACCTAAGAAAAGCACTTCGGGCCTCGAAAACTTAGGCATTGATATGGAAGCAGCCTCTGCTTTATTAGGTTTATAAAACGAACATAGAACTGTTTGTCTCATCGCCAGTTCAACTGGCGATTTTACTCCTCATTGTATTTTTAGCCTCTATCGTCAGAGGAGCCATTGGTTTTGGCTTCTCTGCGATAGTGGTTGCTAGTACAAGCTTCTGGCTTCCTCCCATCTCGGCAGTCTGCCTTACGGTAATATTAGAAGTGATCGCCAGTGTGATCATGTTTCGGGGCGTGCAAAAAGATGTCGAGTATAAACTACTGCTTCCGCTTTCGATTGGCACACTTATAGCCAGCATTATCGGTGTATCCATCCTAGCGGTGATTGAACCCGCTCTATTACAAATCCTAATCGCCCTTTACCTAGCAACAATCTGCATTCTCACCTTAATCAAGCTTCAGTTAGCGCCCAACCCATCCACTTTGAGGGTTGGAATAGCTGGAGCCATGACGGGAATTATTAACGGAATGTCTGCAATGGGTGGGTTATTTGTAGCTTTTTTCCTAACTGGATCAAACATAGCGCCAGCAAAAATTCGAGCTACCATGGTGGTCTACTTCTTAGTGATCGAGTTTGCATTTTTAACCAGTGCATTCATGAACGACATCTACACCATGAAAATATTCTGGACATCCTTAGCAACTGTACCCGCAATGTTTATTGGCGTTTTATTAGGAACAAAGATATTCAAGCAACTACCCGAACAACAGCTCAAACAAATTATCTTGTACTCACTGATTATTTTATCCGTCGTCGGTCTAGTGAAAACAATCCTGACAAGTACAGCCTAGAGCGCTTTCTTCATAAACCATCGACAATGATCCGGAGGAGTATGCGCTTCCGAATTTTCCAATTGCCCAAAAACCTCATAGCCCAACGCGTCATAAAACTGCTTCGCCTCAGCATTAGAAGTATCCAACCAAACCGAATGACAGCCCAACTCTCTAGCTTTAGCCTCTGTAGCCGCCATTAAAGAACGCCCCACCCCTAAATTCCTCTGGCTCTCTTTAACCCAAAGAATCTTCACCAGCAGCCAGCTATAAGAAGTACTAGCGACCAGCCCACCAATAAGCTCTCCATCCGCATTATTTGCAGATAGCGTAAAACCAGTATTGAGCGCCTGCTCTTGATTCAGAGCCAAAGATAAAAGCAACTCAGATTCAAGCCTCTCAGCCAAACCCTCATCACCCTCGACAATAGAAAATTGCGCAGTAGAAGCTTTCAAAAATCCTCCGATCTAAGGAATCTCTCATGTTTACTAAATCACAAAGCCAACGCAGTATTTGACCGAGCAGTCTAGCTATTTAGCGGAAATGCGCCTTTAAGGCCAAAGGCCTGTGAAGCGTTTCCGTTAAATAGCTAGACTGCATCCACTGTGAAGCGTTTCCACTAACTAGCTAGACTGCGCCCACCCCTGAATCGTTTCACTAAATAACTAACCTGCAATATCAGAGCTTCGCCACCGAGGCGTCGGCTCATGCAAAGTCTGCAGCGTCTCAATCGCCTCACCCTCAATACGCGCAATCAACAGCTTAGCCAACTCACCCCCAGCCGCAAACAAATCCTCCGACACCGTATCAATCGTAGGATAAAGAATCGGCAAGATTTTCGTGGTCTGCTTACAAATCAAATCATAATCAGCCCCCAAACGAATCCCCATCTCTTCAAGCCCACTAATAATCGCTAAAGCCACCAGCTCATTATTACAAATAATCGAATCAAAACGCTCAGCCGCAGGTTGCTGACCTAAAGTACGACCAAAAGCCCGCGCCTCCTCCGTCGTATTTAAAACTTCAACATTCATTAACACATCACCAACCAACCGGTGCTCCGCAATTGAACGGTTGAAACCACCGACAGTATTAGAGTAATTGGTTGTTCCATTATCAACCGCCGCCAATAAAATACGCCGCCGCCCCTTTTTAGCCAATCGATCAACGGCCAGCTCAACATATCGTTCCGCATGAAAGTCATGATAAGCATGAGGGGTATAAAACTCAGTCCGTCCATGAGACACCATCGGAAAATTAGCATCCATCAACATCTGAACGCGTGGGTCACGCGCGCTGGTATGAGTCAGTATCACACCATCAG
>CALKXC010000165.1 GCA_938004025.1 uncultured Leucothrix sp.
TCATCAGCGTGAGCACGCAAATAAGGCGAGGCCTGTTGAGATAAATCGGCGGCTAACAGAGGAGAAGATTGCATCGTGAAAATAATCGCAATGCAAAATAAAAAGGTATAAAAAAGGCGGTAAGTGATTAATTTCACACTAAGTCTTTATTTCTCCGAAGGGTTTGTCATTTTTAGCACAGGGTTTACAGCAGTGTAAATAACCCTACAGGATAGCAAATATCCCAATTAACCATCATTCATGACTAGCCGACAAGTTTAATCCTCGGTATCCTTCCTCACTTTACAGAATTACAAGCAGTTAAGTCTTATGCAGGAACAATACGACCACTCCACTGTTGAAGCATCGGTTCAAACCTTTTGGGATGAAAACGATGCGTTTACCGTAACGGAAGACGAGAGCAAAGAAAAATACTATTGCCTGTCTATGTTTCCTTATCCTAGTGGCAAGCTACACATGGGACACGTGCGAAACTACACTATCGGTGACGTAATCAGCCGTTTCCAGCGCATGCTGGGTAAAAACGTGCTGCAACCGATGGGTTGGGATTCGTTTGGTCTGCCGGCTGAAAACGCTGCCATCAAAAACAATGTGCCGCCTGCAGAGTGGACTGATTTAAATATCGAAGACATGCGTGGGCAGCTAAAGAAAATGGGTTTTGCCTACGACTGGAGTCGTGAGCTAGCTACCTGCAAGCCAGACTACTATCGCTGGGAGCAATGGTTCTTCCTAAAGCTATTTGAAAAAGGCTTGGTCTACCGCAAAAAATCCACCGTCAATTGGGACCCTGTGGACAACACGGTGTTGGCGAATGAGCAGGTCGTAGACGGACGTGGATGGCGTTCTGGTGCAATCGTTGAGCAACGCGAAATTGATCAGTGGTTCCTAAAAATTACCGCTTATGCCGATGAGCTTTTGTCTGACGTTAAAAAATTAGACGAATGGCCCGCCCGTGTTCGCATCATGCAAGAAAACTGGATCGGTCGCTCAGAAGGTGTCGAGCTAGAGTTTGGTATTGAGAACTCAGAAGACGTGCTTTCAGTGTTCACCACGCGTCCCGACACGTTATTAGGAGTGACTTATGTGGCCGTCGCCGCGCAGCACCCATTAGCATTGGCCGCAGCGCAAAATAACTCTGAGTTAGAAACGTTCATCGAAAGCTGCAAGAACGCTAAAACGGCTGAAGCTGACATGGCGACCATGGAAAAGCTTGGCATGGCGACGGGTAGCTACGCGATCCATCCTTTAACCGGTGAAGCTGTGCCCATCTGGGTAGCGAACTTTGTGCTTATGTCTTATGGGTCAGGTGCAGTAATGGCCGTTCCTGGGCATGACGAGCGCGATTACGAGTTTGCTAAAAAGTACGGTTTAGATATTAAACAAGTCATCACCGCAGCGAATGGCGATGACGTCAATATCGACGAAGCCGCTTACACCGAGAAAGGTGTCCTGATTAATTCAGGCGATTTTGACGGTCAAACGTCAGAAGAGGCTTTCGACGGTATTGCAGAGGTTCTAAAGTCACACGGCCGTGGTCGCAAGACCATCAACTACCGTTTGCGCGACTGGGGTGTTTCACGCCAACGTTACTGGGGTTGCCCAATCCCGATTATCTATTGTGATGATTGTGGTGCGGTGCCGGTTCCAGATGACCAGCTACCAGTAGAGCTTCCGACTGAAGTCGAGTTTGATGAGTCAGGAAGTTCGCCGATCAAGCAAATGGAATCGTTCTACAAAACCAGCTGCCCAAAATGTGGCGGTGATGCAAAACGTGAAACCGATACCTTTGATACATTCTTTGAGTCATCTTGGTACTACGCACGTTTTACAGGTCCAGATAACGAGCAGTCAATGCTGGATAAGCGTGCGGATTATTGGTTGCCTGTCGATCAATATATCGGTGGTATCGAACACGCGGTTTTGCACCTACTTTATGCACGTTTCTTCCATAAGCTAATGCGTGACGAAGGTTTAGTGGACAGCGATGAGCCATTCACCAAGTTGCTAACGCAGGGCATGGTGTTGTGTGACACCTACTACACTGAAGACGAGAAGGGCGGCCAAAACTGGATCGCCCCGAAAGACGTCACGGTAGAGCGCGGCGAAAAAGGACAAATTGAAAGTGCCACGATAACAGCAACGGGAGAAACGGTTCAGTCTGCTGGCATGAGCAAAATGTCTAAGTCTAAAAACAACGGCGTAGACCCGCAAATGCTAATTGAAACCTATGGCGCAGATACTTTGCGTGTGTTCTCAATGTTTGCTGCACCGCCTGATCAAAGCATGGAATGGTCAGACACGGGTGTTGAGGGTGCCAATCGTTTCTTGAGACGCGTTTGGAAGTTGGTATCAGATCACGTGGCAGCGGGTGCGCCGAGCGAATTAAACAAAGCCGCGTTGTCAGATGATCTAAAAGCGCTGCGACGTAAGCTTTATCAAACCTTGAATAAGGTGACTGATGACATGGCGCGTCGTCATACGTTTAATACCGCCATTGCTGCCAATATGGAACTGATTAATGAGGTTTCTAAGTTTAAAGGCGATGATGCGGATACCGTGAGTGTGCGCCAAGAATGTCTGGAGCGTTCGGTGCTTATGTTAGCGCCTATTGCACCCCATATAGCTCAAAAGCTTTGGGAAGGGCTGGGTCACACAGGTGCTGTGATTGACCAAAGCTGGCCTGAGGTGGATGAGCAAGCCTTAGTGCAAAGCGCTGTGCAGCTTATGGTGCAGGTCAACGGTAAGTTACGCGGTAAAATAGACGTTGAAATCGATGCGGACGAAGAGTCAGTTAAGCAGTTGGCTCAAGAAAACGAAAACGTGCAGCGTTTCATTGAAGACAAAACGATTCGCAAGATAATTGTGGTGAAAGGGCGCTTGGTCAACATTGTTGTTGCCTAACGCGTTGCTAACGCCAGAACCAAAGCAAATGATTAGAGGGTTACTGCTATGACTATCAACCATTTCAGGCGATCAGGTACTTTAATCATTAGCTGCTTGCTCTGCTTTACATTGACAGCCTGTGGTTTTCATCTCAAAGAAACCACAGAGCTGCCAACAGCTTTTCAGAAAGTATCCGTTCAAGGGATAAGCATTGAACGGAACTTTGGTCGGGTACTTCGCGATGCATTCACCGATGCTCGCAGCGACTTACAGGCTAATACAGATCACCTAACTAAACTCACGATCAGCAAGCTAGAAGAGGGCAGACGGGTTGCGGCTTACAATTTTGACCGTACCGTGCGCCAGTACTTGCTGTTTATGACATTTGAATACACTTTGGAAGCCAATGGTAAAAAACTCGGCACTTTCCCAGTTAACATTGATTCCACACTCAATTACGACTCAGACTTTGTACTAGGCGAGCAGGAAGAAGAACGATTAATTCGTGAAGAGCTTAGACGAGACGCCGCTAGACTCATATTGCTAAGGTTTAAAAGCGTTGCGCAATAACATTTAAAACAACAGTCAAACAACAGGGGTACACAACGCGTGAGCGAAACACGGCTTTATAAAATCAGCTTCATAAACAAAGACAAGGTTTACGACATTTTTGCCAAGCAGGTGTATGAATCTGACTTGTACGGATTTTTGGCGATAGAAGAAATTGTGTTTGGCAATGCTAGCGAGATCGTTATTGACCCGAGTGAAGAGAAGTTGAAAGCCGAGTTCACTGGCGTTAAGCGCAGCTTCGTCCCGCTGCACAGCATCATCCGAATTGATGAAGTAAAAGAGCGTGGATTATGCAAGATTACCGACTACGATAGTGGCGATAACGTGACGGCATTTCCCAGTGCATTGGGTGGTAAAAATAACAGCGAATAAATTACAAATAAATGGCTAAAGGCACTAGCCAGCAGCAGTGTTTTTTATTATGATACGCGCACTTCGGAGAGATGGCAGAGTGGTCGAATGCACCGGTCTTGAAAACCGGCGTGGGTTTGTAGCCCACCCAGGGTTCGAATCCCTGTCTCTCCGCCAAGTATTAAATTACTGAAATCGACCACAGTCAGTAATCAAGTTAATAAAAAGGACTAGTTTTTCAACTAGTCCTTTTTTTTGCCTG
>CALKXC010000166.1 GCA_938004025.1 uncultured Leucothrix sp.
AGCTTTTCCGTTTGTCCATTTTCCATAGCTTATTTTCAGGCGACTCGTCCTTGCCTTTCAACGATAAGTTAAATAGATCTGATTTCATGAAAATCGTGACACAGTTCCGAATAGTGCTGCTATCTAGCTGACTGTTGAACATTTTAAAAAGTGTTGATTCTATTTCCTGTCGAGAGCTTGGTGGAAAAGTAACGATTTGATGATAGGAGCGTACTAAGGTTGATTTGCTGACGCAGTTCCAGTCGCGCGCACTTAAAAACCGTAAGTACATATCAACGATAGGCTCCTTGTTTTCCAAGCGGCCAGGTTGAAAAGCGTTCGATTGTTCCTGAGAAATGAGAGATGATTTTTTCATCTCGATGTAAGCCATAATGCTGTTAGAGTCTGCCGTTTGTGTCAGTCTGATAGCAGGTATGCCTTCTAGAAATAACCTAAAATTTGCAAAACCATGCTTCTTTTCATCAAACTCCGGGTCAAGTTCTAGCATACGTTGCTTCAGCTCATCACAATCAGCATAGCCATTTAAGCTACGTAAAGTGTTACGAGCTAAAGCCGCTGCTTTATTGTAACCGCTTCCTGTTAAACGGTTTGGTTTGGCGATTGCACGGTCAGTAAAGATGAAGCTTGAGCAAGATGACTCCACGCTTTTGCTCAATGGTGACTTTGGCCCAACGCCGATCACCTCTTTTCCAAGGGAGCGCAGCTTTCGAAATAGCGATGAAAAATCTGAATCCCCAGTTGCGAGTACAAAGCAGTCAATATTAGCGTGCGTTAGGGCATATTCCATCACGTCAATTGTGAGTTGGATGTCAGCTGAGTTTTTACCCCGTACCGGATGGAAGCTGTGCGAAAAATCAAAACCTAAACGATCTAGGCTAGGTTGTAGCAAACTAATGCTAGCGCTTGACCAATTACCATAAGCTTTGCGTATGGTTATGTTGCCTTTGGATTTAAGTTCATCAAAAAGGTATTCAGGACCGCTATGTTTAACCCAATGAGTCAGATTTTCGGCATCTATAAATATTGCAATAGTAGATGTTTTCATATTATCCCTTTGTAGCCGGCTTTTGGTATTTGTTGTTTTTGTGGCAAGAAATAAGACAAGCTATTTCATGACTAAAGCCTCAGTTGATGGGTGCTTGAGGAGTTGTCTGTTTAAGAATATACAGCAGAATAATCAGAGAACAAGGTTAAAACCTTAAACTTTTGTCCATCAACCTAACTATCCGACAAGCGTACTAAAATGCTTTGGTAATTGTGTGTACTGCAAAAAGTATTAAACTGATATTAGTTGTTTAATATTCACTAAGCATAAGCAGAGTCATTTTGGTACACTGGGCCATTCGAATGGATAGTGATATAAACACTCAGTGAATCTCAACAATAAAATGAAGGGTGAAGCAGTTAGGCAGCTGTTTAAGGGGATGGGTAAAATCGGTAAAAAGGCGTCATGAAAATTCCAAAGAGAATCCAACCACTCGTTGATGATGGCTTAATCGATGAAGTGATAAGCCGTCTCATGAGCGGAAAAGAAGCAGATGTCTATGTGGTTCGCAGCGGTGACGAGCTTCGCTGTGCAAAAGTATACAAAGAAGCTGCTAAGCGAAGTTTCAAAAAAGCCGCTCAATACACGGAAGGTCGTAAGGTTCGTAACACCAGACGTCAGCGTGCTATGGAGAAAGGCTCTAAGTTTGGTCGCAAAGAACAAGAGCAGATCTGGCAGAATGCTGAAGTAGATGCACTCTACCTATTAGCGGAAGCGGGCGTTCGAGTACCTGAGCCCTATGGTTGCTTGGATGGTGTGTTGCTAATGGAGCTCATTGTCGACGCTGAAGGTGGTGTTGCACCTCGCCTAGGCGATGTTTCAATGACGGATGAGGAAGCGATTGGTAGGCATGCTTTTGTCATGCAAGACATTGTTCGCATGCTCTGTGCGGGTTTGGTTCATGGTGATCTCTCAGAATTTAATGTGCTCTTAGATGAGTATGGTCCTGTTATTATTGATCTGCCTCAGGCGGTTAACGCCTCTGCGAATAACAACGCCAAAGCAATGTTGAAGCGTGACGTTGATAATATGACCAATTATTTCGGTCAATTCTCTCCTGATTTATTAGAAACCAATTTTGCCGAAGAAATCTGGTTGCTTTACGAAGAAGGTAATTTGCGCCCCGACACGATTTTGACCGGTGAGTATGAAGCAGATGAAGACCCCGCGGACATTGATGCCGTCATGCTGCAGATTCAAGAAGCTTACCGCGAAGAGCAAGAGCGATTGGAACGTATTCGGGAAGCTAACGAAGAGTAGTGCCTCGCTACTTTTGAAAAACACCGTAACTTGCAAAAAGCTGTCGTTTCGCGCTGTAAAATTCTGGAAGTTTCTTCTCGCAAAGTCTAAGCGATTCTTCAGCTAAAACAGGTATGCCCGACGGCTGTGCTGTTTCTATTTGCTGTTTGAGAATCTGTAAACAAGCTTTTCTCCTTTCCACTAAGTACAGCGCATTCAAATTTAAAACAGTAATCGTTTTATCGGCTTTCACCTGTTCATCATTTTGCAAAGCGGCAGAGGCTTTAACATAGCCGCTCAAAGTGTAGTCAAAGTACGCAGCGCAATTCTTATCAAAAGGGCTGATAAACCAATCATCAGAATATTGTTCAGATTTATGATGACCGCCAAATCGTTCATGGGGTAATAAATTTCCAGATTGCACGTCATCGATTATCGAAAGAATAATATTGTCTGGCAAAAACGTTCGCTCCGGATAATCACTACGTGGAGCAATGTGCTCTAAGTGGTGTCCAAGCTCGTTCCCATCCAAAGAGAGTTCAGTGTAGGCACATAGGCCGTGCTGCTGTTTAAAACAGGCTTTTCTAATGTCTTGTTTGTTGCTTCGACGCCAAGCTTTTTTAGCGGTTGAAGTATCTTGAGGAGGGTTGTGTCGTCGCCCTTTTAGGCATTTCGAAAAGCCCCCTTGAGTGATATTTCTCAAAATTTCAGCAACCGTGAATTATTTATCAAGTATTTCATCATATTTCAGAACTTTTTCCGCCTTTTACCTATCCTAACAATAAGCCAAGGAAGGTCAGAGGAAGTGATAAAATGGAAATACTAACAAAAAGAATCATTTTTACTAAAAAAATTCTCTTAACCTCTCAGATGTTGCTGTCTGCCAGTGCTCTTCGAATAAAATTTGAAGGTAAGTCCGCTAGGTATTAGTTGTTTTTTTAGGCATTAATTAAAATTAATGTTATAACATGTATTGTTATCCCCCGATAACAGTCAACAAAAGGAGGTCATTAGAATGAGCCAACGTAAAGAATGGTTTGGATCAGTTAGTATTAAGAGTGTCACATTATTATTGTTACTTTGTTCTGGTTTAGCACAAGCTGCATTACCCCCAAAAGAGCAGAACGAAAAAGATTTAGATTTGATGTTGTCTTACGTTAAATCACACCCCGCCGTTTTATCTAGCTTGCAAGCAATCGATTTAGGTATTTTGACAATTTACTATGGTGAAGGTTGTAGCGCCGAGTTTGGACGCAAGATTGTCCAGAGACCTGAAGGTTGGGTTGGACCTGCTGAGCCATTAGTGCTCAAGAGAAACTTTTGCCCTGACGAAACGACAACGGCGAGTTTAGATGCTGGTATGGATGATTTGGCTGGTGGCGACAGTTTAGGCGGAATTACCTCACGTGTGACTGATTCATGCGGCGCAGAGATCGTTCAAGTCAAAGAAGAAGGCTGCAAAATCACGACGGAATAGTTGAAACGCTTTAACAGATTCAGCTAAGTTGTTTTTGTATTTCTGATCGCTGGTTTTCAAGGTAAGACTTTTCAGCGTTGTTATTTGAAAGGTTAATTGCTTGTTCGTAAGCGTCGCTTGCGGCAAGCAGTTGCTCTGAACGTCGGTAGAGATCTGCCAAGGTGGCGTAATAGGGCTGGTACTTTTCTAAACTGGAAAAATCAGCATTGTCTATTGCTGATAACGCTGTTTCAGCATCTTCCTCAAATGACAATGCAACTATCGCGTTAAGCTGAATAACTGGCGTTGGATTAAGTTCGTATAAGCGTTGATACAATAACCGAATTTGCATCCAGTCAGTGGATTCAAAGTCTGGGGCGTCAGAATGCACGGCACTGATAGCCGCTTGTAGTTGGTAGGCGCCAATTTTTCCAAGCTGAAGCGCTTGCTTAAGTAATTGCTTTCCAGTCTCCATTTTTTCATCATCCCAAAGA
>CALKXC010000167.1 GCA_938004025.1 uncultured Leucothrix sp.
GTTGGCTTACTGCCCAGAGAGGAGTTTCAATCGACCATCCGCGAAATCCACCGCTTAATTGTCTCCGGGGTTAATCAAATCATGAGATATCAAACCTTTAACGTCACGTGGGATAACTTCAATTCACAGCAGGCCGTCACCATACAGGCAATGCAGGTGATGGGGTCTATACCCTCCGATTTAATCACTGGAAAAATGCAACCGACGTTTAGCCCTCTAGGGTCGAATTAGATTGCTTCTGTGTACCACATCTGCAAAGTGCCGATGCCTTACAAGTTCGCATAATTCCCATTATGTAACGCTTGCCCAGACCTTTCTATCGCTATCGGTCGGCACAGTGCCAGAGCGGGGCGCTTTTTACTACCACACCCTAAAGCCTCGAATTCAAGCGCTATTATTACTTAATGGATTCAAAGCTTCCGATGGTGACGTTTACTAAGGCTTGTTGCTCGTAAATATTATCACCATCTGCGTCAAGTTCCATTGAGACATAACTGCGAAGTGTTGGATCTGATGGTCTAGATAGCTTGATAGTAGATCCTTCAGCACCATTGAGATAAATATAACCTTGGCTTGGGGCACCGTAAGTGTTGGTAACTAGGTCAACAGAGGAGGATAAGACGATATAGCCATTGTTGCTTCTGTAAATGCGGCCGGTGACTGTGTCGGTTTGGCTGTCTACTAGTTTGAAATCTTTAAGTAGGTATTGAATGCTAGTTCTACTATCAGAGCGGTATAAGTTGGCAGTAGATGTGATTGTATTGGCACTTTCTAAAAAGCGAACACTGCCGATGAGGCTTTTTTTAATGGAGCCTTCTGTGCGGAGTAAATTATCAGTACCTAGTGAGTAATTTATTGGATTGTTTCGGCTGTCATAAGCATCTACCGAAAGTGTCATATCACCGTCAAATTGGCTAGCGAAAGCCCGTTGGCAGGCAGTGAAGTTGAATGTTGTCACTGTAGCCCCAGCAGTAGTGCTGAAAGTCCCTCCAAACTGACAACCCTCGGTGCTAGTAGGCCTCTGTTGTTTGATTGTATTTGGGCGGCTTTTGGAATCTGGTTCATTATTCAGTGCGTCACTAAAATCTTCGTTGTCAAACAGAGACATAGTGAAAGCAGATGCATTAGCTATTGTTAGGAGAGCTGGGCTTCGGCTACCTGAATAAGCTGAATTTGCACTTTGTGCATAGGCCATCGAAGTTGAAGTGGTATTGGAGGTGTTGTTGTGCTTACTATCACTCACACAGGCAGTGAGTAAAGACGAAGCTACACATAAAGTTAGCATGTTTACTTTAATGCGATGAGTCATAGATCTTCCTTGTTCATAGATAATTAATCTGTGAAGTTATAGGTCTAATGAATGATGTATAGTCCATTTAAGATAAACGGCTTAATTACTATGCTAGCTTGTTGGCAAGTGGGATAGACCCGTTAGGTACTAAAACGTCTTAGTAGTCAGCCTGGGCTTGGCCCAATTAGGCTTACAAGCAGTTTTCTATGGCAACGATAGGGAGGGTTCTTAAAGTCCACTGAACTAATGTTGTCATAGGTTTAAATCATTATAAGGTAATGTTGCGCAGCGTTGACTGTATTGGCAGGGGTTCGCATAATCGGCGTTATGTTCAGCTTGCCCAGACCTTTAAACTGATGAACTAAGCATTAAATCCGTTCTTCATTACTACCGATAACCATTTCTTATCGCTAGTAATGGACATAGCCGAGACTCATGGCAGTGTTGAGAAGTACGCCACGGTTGAGTGAGCGATTCGTGATGCTGAGAATTATGATTTGATGATATTGGATGGACCGGCTTTTGCAGAACGTCGTGGTTTGACGATGGTCAAAGCGTCAGACCTGATCATCCTACCGACAGGTTACAGCCTGGACGACATGGAACCATAGATTGAAACCGCTTACGAACTGGAAGACAAAGGCATTGATGGTGACAAGCTGGTGTTTGTGTTTTGCCGAGCTGAAGGCTCAGAGTCAGAAGATGCTGCAGCATGGGCTTATATGAAAAAGGCACGGGTCAATGTACTGGAGCAAGTGTTTCCAGAAAGGGCATCGATCAGGCAAGCACACAATACGGGTAGGGCGGCCAGTGAAGTCTCTCACCCATCCATTAAAGAAAAAGTGATGCCGTTAGCACAAGCTATCGCAGATCTTGCTAACAAACAGGCAGCGTAATCATGGCAAAACAAGGATTAGATATTGCACCACTACCACGGAAGGCCAAAGCAACTACAACGAGTGAAAAGCCAACAGCGAGCAAAACGAAGCCCACCAAACAGGTGAAACCAAAGGTGGTGGAAGAAGCTAGCCGTTCGGTACCTTTGTTGGGATGTACCCGGTATTGGGCGCAACCACCCGACATGTCAGTCGTGATCTGAAACAACAGGTACATTGGGTACTGATGCACTGAAGGCGGCACAGCTGCCGGATAGAGTGCCAGGGACATCGATTACAAAGCCGGTCGGTTGGTAGCTGCCAAAGGATCGTATGATCTAGGCTGAAGCTGAGGATGCACGTTCTGATGTGATTGGCAACCCAGCCCAATCAACCCGTCAGAATAGTGGTGTCGTGCACAAAAAAGACAGGGCCCTGTTCAGAGCTACCTGTCTTTTACTTCCATAATTTTCAGCACCGATTAACGGTTATTTCACATTGATTTTAACCTGCGCACTATTCTTGCGACCTTGTGAGTCGATCATCACATACCAGAAATTATCCTCGCCTGTAAAGCCCGCTTTCGGTTTGTACCAGACTTTGCCGTCGGTGGTTTTGTTCGTCCAGCCACCTTTAGCTGTGTAGGAATATAAGGTATCAATCGCGATACCGCCGCTGGCCGTATCGTTAGCCAGAATATCCAGTACCAACCCCTTACCTTTAGTGGTGGTGAAGTAGTCCGCTTTTGCTACGGGGAAGGCACCTGATGCAGTAGCGTTTACCGTAATATTCACCTGTCCGCTGTTCGTGCGGCCCTGCGAATCTTTAAAGACGTACCAGATTTTATCGCTGCCGGTAAAACCAGTTTTTGAGGTGTAAACCAGTTTATTGTTAACCAGTGCGACTCTGCCACCCGCTAGTGACCAGACATTCGGGGCATTTAGCACCAAGCCATCGCCCTTGTCATTCGCAAGCACATCAATCGTCTTGGCTAAGCCTGTTGTCGCCGTTACATTGTCTGCTGTCGCGGTTGGGAAAGGTTGACTGGTACTGCCGTTACCACTGACCGTAATGGTGATCTCACCGCTATTACTGCGTCCTAATGCATCGACGAAGGTATACCAAATCTTATCCGTGCCGTTAAAACCGGCTTTGGGTTTATAGGTAATCTTGTTACCCACTAACGCAACATTACCGCCCTTCTGCGACCAGGGATTCGGCGGGTTTAGTGTTAAGTCAGTCCCCGTATCATTAGCCAATGCATTGATGGTGATCTGACCGCCACCTGTGACTGTAGCAAGGTCAGGCGAAGCCATTGGAAACGCAGGCGTAACCGAATTAGCTGCTGAAATATTGATGATGTGACCTTCCGAGGGCACGCCTTTATTGTCTATCAGGTACATGAGATAGAAACCCGGTGGGGTTACATTGGGCGAGTTCGGCAGTGTCGCACTCACCCCATTGGCAGTATCGGTAAACACTAGCTCATGAAAACGTTGCTCGTCTATTTTGACTAAGGTCACCCGACTAATCACATTCCCGGCACCATGACTGATGGCTACCTGATTACCGTTGGTGCCTTTAGCGGGTGCATTGGTAATCGTCGGGCGCTGGGCGAGTTGCCCTGCATCATTAAAGAGGTAAGGGGGGGAGAAGATTCTTCCCATAAGGAAGCTAGGGTTATCTGATGTGGAATTATTAACGACATCAGTTAAGACTCTGCCATCTTTTAGTAGCCTTAGATTGCCAATATCAGTCTCTGTCACCCCCGGTTCCAAGAAGGGAAGGGTCATCAACGACCATGATACTGTCGAAGGGTTCCAGATTTCCAGTGTTTCTGGGATGCTGTTCCCAACAGGGCCTAACGCCCTAAAAGTATTGAGCACTTGCCCATTAGGCAGCATGATCGTGTCATCAATAGAACGGGCGTTGCCCACCTCATAATCTCTTGATCCTGGTATCGTACTTAAAACAGGGGCTGATCCCGTGATATCAATCTGAAAGGGCTGCGAATTAATTGAAGAAGATCCACCGGGATAGTATAACTTTCCTGGCTGGTACATGACTGAATCACTGCCCCCATCAAGCTCACTCCCGCCTGGAAAAGCGGTAAATCCACCATTGCCGCCTACATCAATATAGTAAAAATTTTCTGGCGTAAAACCCGCAGCAAATATTTTTCCACTTGGTGCGAGCCACTGTTGATCCCGTAAAGACAAATTGGAAGCACCGGTCAATATGCGCCAGGTATTAGTACCCGGCGAGTAGATTCTCTGCTGTGGGGCGTCGTTGACAAAAATATTACCATTGGCTAGGGTGCTGAATTCTGGCCCACCTTCATTCAT
Source organism: uncultured Leucothrix sp. (assembly GCA_938004025.1). Classification (GTDB taxonomy): domain Bacteria; phylum Pseudomonadota; class Gammaproteobacteria; order Thiotrichales; family Thiotrichaceae; genus Leucothrix. The sequence goes on from CALKXC010000167.1 coordinate 4,512, forward strand.
GTCCACATTTGCGATATTGTCCCGGCGATTGGTCTGGGTATTAAAAATCGCTGCATCATTGGTAGTTCCGGGGCCCACGATGAGCACATTACCAGTGTTTGGGAGCAATCCCTTATTGCCGAAGGCCAGTGACCCTAGTGGGTTATCGGGTGTGAAGGTGATATGTGCATCCGCTCCTGTACCCAATTCAGGGTTCCAAATACTGATGTCTGTGGTGCTAAATCTGACCACTCTACCTTGTGGGTTTAGGATAGTTCTGTTTAACGTTATCGGTACTTCAAACTCGGCACTCCATTGACCTTCGTCCTGTGGGGCTGCCTGTACTTGCGAGCTGAGCAAAATAAATAATATTCCCATCGAAATGAGTGTTCTTGTTGTTATTGGTTTCATCGTAAGCCTTTGAGTCACTAGTAAAGGCTCTAGTACAGTCTAATAAAAACGTCAGCATTACCTTCACCAATACATAAGGTTTGCCTTAAGTGACCAACGGTAGTACTGGCCACCTGATCGATTGTAATTCTTGGCCATATGCGTTGTTTCTTAGCAGAGGTGATAAAGATGCCTATTTGCTTGAAGTGTATTCATAAAAGGTGAATACAGTGAGCACCTAAAGTTAGATCAAATAAAGTTAATTATAATTATTAAATGATTATAATAAGCACATAAATAGTTACATATTATATTGTCTTATATTATAAGGTTCCTGATGAACGGCAATACTATACAGACAAACGGATGATTTTCGGAACATATGTCTGTATTTAAACTTAAAATTGGGGAATTTTCTACTATGGAACCTATTTTCAAATCAAAGAATAAAATTCTAGGCAAGAGTCTATTTTTAGCCAGTTCTTTATTGCTTACAAATATTTCGAACGCAGCTGATTTTACCTTCACTCCATTGTCGCTCTCAGAGCAACTTGCTAGGCCGGGTGTCGGCTTTCAGGAGCCTAACAGGAAATTACCAAATAATGCGCAACTGGACTTTTGCATAGCAAATGGTTTTACTCCTGGTAGTGCGCAAAGTAATTCTGTCGGCGAAGTTTTTAATAATCGCAAAAATCTTGAAGACGCAGGCATCAAAACAGGTTCAACTTATCTACGCATAAACTGGCAGCAAATCGAACCGAATAATAACGATTGGAAAGTTGACCAAATACATAAATTTTTAGAGTGTGCAAACAAAAGAGGCCATGCCGTTGATCTCAGAGTCATGCTCACAGACCCATCTAATCCAGATAATACCAAAAGAGGGTTGCCAAATTGGGTGAATGGTTTAATGGCGAACGAGGCACCTAATCTTCGTTACTGGTCAGACTTTAATAATGATTTCTCTTATCCAGTACCAAATTTCAATAATCCCACATTAAAGAGGGAGCATGACGAGCTAATTAGGAAGCTAGGAGCAGAATTTAATGGCCATAAAGATCTAAATTCTGTTGACATTGGTTCGGTAGGTTACTGGGGGGAATGGCATTACCTAGTAGGTCATGACAATGATCATAGAGATTTCATGCCGGACTATACAACCCAAATAGAAATTATCGAGCTATATCGAAGTAGTTTCCCAAATACCCCTAAGGTTGCTTTACACGGTGCCTATTTCGATAGTGTAGGACAGAGGGTTAGTCGCCCACCTTATACCAGCACTGTCGCACAACATCTCAGAAACAGTGGAACCAAGTTTGGATGGAGAGGGGATAGCTGGGGTAGTTGGGGTGCTCTAAAACCAGAAGGCGGTTTTAGAAGTAATTTTAATGAAAGATATAACACATTCCAAGACGGCACAGGAATTCCATTTGATAACTGGAAAACAGGCATGGTGGCCCTTGAGATACAATTCAATAACATGAGTACTCTTATTACCCCAGGAGGTATTACAGAAGGGCGTCAAGGAGAGAATTATAAGGATTCAACACAAAAAGCAAAAGACTGGCATGCTTCTACAATCAACTCAAAACAGGGGGTATTTCCTATTGATGCTGGAATACGTGAGCGATCACTAGATCTATCCGCTAAAATGGGCTATCGGCTCGTTCTAAAAAGTGGAAACTATAACTCCACAACCCCAGCCGGTAACCAGAATCCTTTACAGGTAAATATGCAATGGGAAAACCAAGGAATCGCCCCACTTTACAGAAGATTTGTCGTTGCGTTTCGCCTAAGAGACACGAACAATAATGGAAAAATTGTTTTTGCAACAAAAACTGGCAAATCACTTAAGGGGTTAACACGTGATCAGGGAGAAGTTCCCATTAATCCAAATATGTACATTGACGGCGGCGTTCCATCGGGTACTTATGCACTGGATACTGCGCTAGTGTTCAGCAGCGATGACTATAATGTCGAGAAGTATAGAGATGATTACAGCGCTCGAATTCCGATTGCAATCGTCAACAACAATAACCTAATAAAAGATAAGTGGGTTTATTTAGGCAATTTAGAAGTCACAGGTGGTGGCACTGGCGTTGGCTTTGTACCTGACACAGTAGGCGGTAGCACTGGTGGCGGCACAGACGGAGGCGGTACTGGTGGCGGAACAGACGGAGGCGGTACTGGTGGAAACACTACGCCGACAGCCAACCCTGATAACGTGGTTGCAACATCCGAGCTCAAAACATCGTTCTACCCTTTGGTTAACGATATCGGTAATGATAAAAAATTAAACACACCAAATGCTTGGTCTCAGCAAGGCGGCGAAGTTAGACTGATCAATACTAATCAGATCACATATCGGTCAAAAGCAGGGTTTTCAGGAACGGATAAGATTTTTTATGTGATGAGGGATTCTCAAGGGCGTACGGACTCCAGTGAGATTAACATTACGGTTAATCCTGTTCGTGCTAAAGCTAATCCTGACGATATGTTTGCAACAACAGGGGTTAAAAAATCGCTTTACCCTTTAGCTAATGACGAAGGTACGGGTAAGTCACTGCTCACACCAAATTATTGGACTCAGCAAGGTGGCACGGTTAGTCCAATAGGTAATTATCAGTTTGATTATCAGTCAAAAGCAGGGTTTGCAGGAACTGATAGAATCTTTTACACCATGAAAGACTCTCAAGGGCGTTTTAGCAACAGTGTGATTAATATTTCGGTTTGGACACCCGGAGCTTCAGCTCCTGTTGCGAGAGCTGATAACTATACAACGGCTAAAAATACGGGCAAGGTACTAAATATTCTTGCCAATGACACAGCCAATGCTGTTGATCAATTCATTGATGAGTTATCTTCCTATACTGCTAAGGGTGGCTGGATGAATAAAACTAGTGACGGCAAGAAGGTTTGGTATAAACCTAAAGATGGCTTCACTGGCGAAGATAGTTTCTGGTATGTAATGATGAACTCAGATGGTCGTAAGGACAGCGCACAGGTTAAAATTACAGTGAATTAATAGCACTGATACCAGTCATTGCCACTAGGCCCGACATTGTTTATTGGGATTTAGTGGCAAGACTGCTCAGGAAACTGTAAGCCCACTCAGAATAAACCATCGTTTTAACCGACGATTCTGAGCGACATTTTAGGGTTTGAAACAACCCATAAATGACCGGATAAAGTCCAATAGGGTTTATTTCGGAATCCAAATACTCAGACACTAAAAAGCCACCGCAAGCGGTGGCTTTTTAGTGTCTATCTTTGAAGGAGGGCGATACCGTATTAATCGCTTACCATATCTAAAGCCTTATCAATTGCATTATCCATAGTTTCAGCGAATCCTTTCAAACTTGATCGGTCCCATGCGCCGCCATCCAAGCAGCGTATATGCCATATATCGTCAGCACCGCCTTAGTAGCTACAGTCAAGACCGGTAAAGGAGCAATGCCTCCAGGTGGCATGTGTATTGACTGCACAGATGAAGATTACAAGAAAGTTATTGAGTACATGTCCAAGCAAGAGATGTAATATTTCTGCAGTTTAACGGTGTGCACATCTAATTAGGGTACACACTAATTAGAGAGCCAGTGACGATCCAATATAAGTCTAAATAGGGTTAAATTCATGGCTTTTAGAGGTTATTACAAAAATCTCTAAACCCTATTTGTAATGTCACCATGCCTTAGTCGGATACGTCAGAATTTCTTCATTAGACTAGGACTATATATCAGGCGTTATGCAAAGCTCGGTAAACCAGCTTATGAAAATGATGCACCAAGTGCTCACTTTCATTACTACGTTCTTCATCAATCATATAGCGACCTTGATCATAGCCCATCGAGCGCAACCCTTTTTGCACGCTGATATTAAGATCAATATCTTCAGGCCCTAGCGCTTCATCCATCCAGCGCATGCTAGCGGTTGTTACTTCAGGCAAAGGGTCGTGGATGGAGTAATAACCAAAGCGCAATAACGATTCTTCAGGCCCTAGCGGAATCATGATAAACGTTGCAAAGAACTTCGAAAATGGAAAATGATAAAACGTATTATTTGGCCATAATCCAATATTGAAAAATTGGTCATTAGGGTCAGGTTCTTCAGTCAGAGGAACACCGTAAGGGTCTTTCGCATCTAAGTTTGACGGTGCGCCATAGGTCCACCACTTCTCATTGGTAATGAGTTGATACTTATCGAAATTAATCAACTTAGCCAAGTCTATGTGGCAATCGCCTGATAGCTTAAAGTGATACCCCTCGATGGAGTTATCCATGATCACTTTCCAGTTGGCGGGAACGATCACATCTTGCTCGACTATCAGTTTTAGGTCATCAAAATCTGGGTAAGTGTTACGTATGGCTTCTTCTGCACCCGGAAACAAAGTTCTCATTGCTGGGGCATCGGGGTCTAGGTTGATAAAGTAAAAGCCGAAAAACATTTCGACCTTAACCGCAGGGCAGCTCACCGCATCTTTGCTGAAGTCTTTCATGCGTTCGCTGCGAGGAGCGCCGCGTAGTTTTCCATTGTTTCCATAGCACCACGAGTGGTAGGCACAGCGGAATAGTCCATTATTCTGACCGCGCCGTTCGCTCACTAGACGGTTACCGCGATGCTGGCAAACATTATGGAATGCGTGAACGTTGCCGTCATTGTCGCAAGCTGTAATTAAGCTTTGCTCGAATAGCTCGGTAACAACAAATTGTCCGGGTTGGCTCAATTCGCTTTTGTGTCCTGCAAACTGCCAGCCGTTTAAGAAAATGCGCTGTTTTTCTTGCTCGAAAATAGCATCGTCATAAAAGTATTTAGAGGGTAAAGTTCTAGCGACTTCAGGTTCCTGATCAAGCCAGTTTTGTTCATCATCCATTTTTAATCCTCCATTCAAAACAATCGTTGGTTTTTATATTGGGTTGCCTCCAGCTATTTTGTCAATGCTTACCATTTGTTTATTTTGCCGTCTTAAATTGAGGTTGTGATAGGCTATTTCTAACATCTTTTTAAAGAAAACATTTTTATGAACTCAACAATGATATTGAGCGTTAAAAAACAGTTCTTACTTGCCGGCCTGAT
>CALKXC010000168.1 GCA_938004025.1 uncultured Leucothrix sp.
ACATAGAGTTAATTCCTTATAACGGTAGCTCACGGCAAGAAAGCATAAGTGCTGGTCAACTTCTGGTATTGGATATCAGCTGCAGTAAGCCCGTGATCCCCGGACAATTAGACAAAGCCAATGCAGCTTATGTACTGGAAACGCTAAATAGGGCCTCTGAAGGCTGCTTGAGTGGTGAGTTTGATGCGATGGTTACCCTACCTCTTCACAAAGGTGTCATCAACGACTCAGGCATTGCATTTAGCGGGCATACCGAATACCTCGCTGAACTCACCAATGCTAAAATGCCCGTGATGATGCTCGCAGCTGATAAGTTCAGAGTCGCATTAGCAACGACTCATCTTCCTTTAAAAGATGTAAGTGCCGCCATTTCCAAGCAATCCCTGATCGATGTCATTAATGTGTTAGATACTGATTTACGAACAAAATTTGGAATTAAAAAACCACGGATTTATGTTTGCGGTTTAAATCCTCACGCAGGAGAAGGCGGACATCTTGGGACGGAAGAAATCGAAACCATCACTCCAGTGATAGAAGCAATGAATGCTGAAGGAATGGATTTGGTTGGACCGCTTCCAGCGGATACTCTGTTCACAGAAAAGTATCTAAGTGATGCAGATGCCGTTTTAGCCATGTTTCATGATCAAGGACTGCCGGTATTGAAACATGCAAGCTTTGGACGTGCGATCAATATTACGCTTGGCCTTCCGATAATCAGAACCTCTGTTGACCACGGCACTGCGCTGGATTTAGTTGGAAAAGGCACCGCTGATGAAGGTAGCTTTCTTGCTGCAATAAATACGGCAATTCAACTAAGTCACTCTCAAGTTGCAAATTCTTAACACTGCAAAACTAATTCCTAGCAGCACACATTAATTTCAGAAAGGCAGTGTTCTAGCCATTTTATTTAGTGCTTTATCATGCCGCTTGTAATTGGCATCGCAATCCCCCACTAAATTCCAAAATTTTGCCGAATGATTCATTTCCAATGTGTGGCAAAGTTCATGTATCAGCACGTAGTCAACTAGGCTTGGTTCAAGAAAAAGCAACTTATAGTTTAGGTTTATGTTTTTACTTGAAGAGCAACTTCCCCAGCGCGTTTTCTGACCTCTGATCGTGACCCGGTTGTAATGAAAACCATGGAGCTCAGCCAGCACTGCTAATCGACTTGGGATGACCTGCTCTGCTTTTTGTTTAAGCCACTGCCCTAATGCTTTATGAAGTAAGCTTGAATCATCGACAGCACCTATGCATTTAATAGTTGAAGCGCCCTCATTAAAAACTTTAAGAGAGTTAAGATGATTGTCTGCTTGATACTCAATCGTCCAAGTTTCTTCGAGATAAGCCAGCTGTAATTCGCTGGGCTTATTGTTAACAGGACTTAACGCTTTTAATTTGCGCTCAACCCAGTCAGCTTGACTGAATACAAAGTCCTCAACTTGATTTAATGCCACTCCTTTGGGAACCACAACACTCAGCTCGCCGGTGTTAGCGAGCTTAATCCTAAGGTAACGCGCACGTTTCGAATGAACCACTTCACACGGATAAGTGCTATCTTGTAACTGAAGTAGAATTTGTGCCAAAAATCTAGCCTAACAAATCAATCATCATAAGTACGACGTGGCCACGAGTTCATAACGGAGTGCACCAAAGTCGCTAGAGGGATAGCGAAGAACACTCCCCATACTCCCCAGAGGCCACCAAAAATAAGCACCGACATAATGATTGCGGCAGGGTGTAGGTTCACCATCTCAGAAAACAACAGGGGCACTAATAAATTTCCATCAAGAAACTGAATAACCCCATAGGCCATCAAAACATAGGCAGTTTCATAGCTATATCCCCACTGGAAATAAGCAACAATTGCAACGGGTAGTGTTACTGCAACCGCCCCCACATAAGGGATTAAGACGGACACACCCACCGCGAATGACAATAGTAGTGCATAGTTGAGTCCAAAAATCAGGAATGTCGAATAGGAAATAACCCAAATAATCAGAATTTCCATAAATTTCCCACGAACATAACCCGTGATTTTCCCATTAACTTCCATCCAAACCGTGGCGACTAAGGCACGATCTCGAGGTAAGAAACTACGGAACCAAGACAAAATTAGATATTTATCCTTCAAAAAGAAGAAGACAAGCAGTGGAACCACCACTAAGTAAACCATAAAAGAAAACACATCGACTGCTGAAGCCAAAGAAAGGCTAACGAATTTTTGTGAAGATGCAGTGATATTGCTCTTAATGCTCGCCATTATTTCACCAATAAACTCTTGTGAAATAATATTTGGATACTTCTCAGGAAGCATCATGATCAAGCTTTGCCCTTCGGATAGCATCCTAGGAATCTCAAGCATGAACTGAGTAGTTTGTTTAAACATCAATGGCGCAAGAATAAACATTACTATTAATAAAAATAGCATAAATAAACTGAATGTAAGCACCATTGCCACAAACTGAGGCACTTTGAATCTTCTAAGAAACAGAACCGCACCGTCTAACAAATAGGCGATAATCACGGCAGCAAAAAGAGGCGCGAGTAAATTACCTGCAAAATATACCACCCCAAATCCAAGCAAAAGCAAAAATGCTAGGATAGCCACCTGTGGATCTGAAAAGTGGCGTGTATACCAATCATTGATCAGTTTAATCATTATTTGTCATTCTGAAAGTTTTCGTAAGATTGCCTGAACAGCAACTCAAGCTCATCGATCACACTTATAGCAGCCCTGCCTTTTAAAATGTGATCACTCATTAGTGCGGAACAACGGTGAAGTAGTTCCGTATCTTGTAACATTGGATAGGATAAAGATAGCCGTTTTATGGCTTTAGGTACACTCTCATCTTTCGGGCGAGCCAAAATTTCTGGTATTTGGTTAGTTTCAGCG
>CALKXC010000169.1 GCA_938004025.1 uncultured Leucothrix sp.
GTTGCTTTATTAACGTTAGCCGGTAATCCACTGATAGTGAACTGAGGACCACGGTTGCTAATTTCAACATTAAGGCCTGTTTCTAGCTGCCTTAAGTGTTGATCTAGCTGACCCGATAAATTGATGAGACGAGCACTATCTGCTGGCTCCAAATCTATGCTAACTGAATGTAAATCTACATTATCATTATTAGAATTTTTCAAGTACTACAAGTTCCCCTGTTTAATGTATAGGTCGCTATATTGATTCTTCTCCAAAGCATACATCAATAAGAATCCACTTTACATTATATTTGATTAAATGAATGAATTGACCAATCTCAGACACTAAAAAGGCGCTAACTCGCAAGAGTTAACGCCTTTTAGCCAATAACAATAAGCTTATTAAAGGATGAATTTATCCACCAAAGTCATCAAGTGCAATGTTATCTTCCTCAACACCCATGTTATCCAACATATCGATAACTGCAACATTCATCATTGGAGGACCACACATGTAATATTCCGCATCTTCCGGTGCTGGATGATCCTTCAAGTAGTTTTCATACAGTATGTTGTGAATGAAACCGGTATAACCTGTCCAATTATCTTCAGGCAATGGATCGGATAAACCGAGATGCCATTCGAAATTGTCATGCTCCGCTGCCAGCTTATCAAACTCATCAACATAGAATGCTTCACGCAAACTACGTGCGCCATACCAGAAACTGATCTTACGTTTACTAGCCAGACGACCCAACTGATCAAAAATGTGTGAACGCATAGGCGCCATTCCAGCACCACCACCCACAAAGACCATTTCGGCATCGGTCTCTTTAGCGAAGAACTCACCAAACGGACCAGAGATAACCACCTCATCACCCGGCTTAAGATTAAAGATGTAAGAAGACATGATTCCCGCAGGAATGTCTGAACTACCTGGAGGAGGCGAAGCAATTCTCACATTCAACATGATGATGCCTTTCTCTTCTGGATAATTCGCCATAGAGTAAGCACGGACCGTGTCTTCTTTAACCGTAGACGTGTTGTCCCAAACTTTAAAGCGATCCCAATCACCTTGATACTCTTCATCAATATCAAAAGTCTTGTAAGACAGTTCATGTGGAGGGCATTCGATCTGAATGTAACCACCTGCGCGGAAATCTACGTTTTCGCCTTCTGGTAGCTCAATCACTAGCTCTTTGATGAAGGTCGCAACGTTATCGTTAGAACGGACTTTACAAGTCCAACGCTTAACACCGAACACTTCTTCAGGAACTTCGATCTCCATGTTTTGCTTAACCGTCACCTGGCAAGCCAGACGATCACCCGCAGCAGCCTGCTTGCGGTTAACATGTGCCTCTTCAACAGGAAGTAGCGAACCACCACCTTCGTGAATTTGTACACGGCATTGCGCACAAGTACCACCACCACCACAGGCAGAAGCAACGAACAGGCCATTTTCAGAAAGCGTGCTCAGCAGCTTACCGCCAATGGGCACTTTAATTTCTTTTTCTTTATTGATGGTTAACGTCACGTCTCCATCAGGAACTAACTTTGAACGCGCGAACAAAATGATGTAAACGAGCGCCAATACGATAAGGGTAAACAACACAATACCCAATATAATTTCGAGTGCCATGATTGAAATTCCTTAGAGTTGTACGCCAGAAAATGCCATGAATCCCATAGACATTAATCCGACCGTTATGAATGTAATTCCCAAGCCTTCCAGGCCTTTAGGCACATCACTGTACTTGAGTTTTTCGCGGACACCTGCCAAAGCAACAACCGCTAGCGCCCAACCGATTCCACTAGAAATACCGTAAGTCACACTCTCACCAAAGTTATAGTCACGCTCAACCATGAACAAAGAACCACCCAAAATCGCGCAGTTAACCGTAATCAAAGGCAAGAAGACACCTAAGGCGTTGTATAACGACGGTAGATACTTATCTAGCACCATTTCTAGAATCTGTACCATAGCAGCGATAACGCCGATGTAGCTAATCAACCCAAGGAAAGTGAGGTCAACGCCCGGTAAGATGGCATTGTCTTTCAACAAAAAGTTAAGGATAAGATTGTTAACCGGTACGGTAATGGTCTGAACAACCGCAACGGCGATTCCTAAACCGATGGCCGTTTCGATTTTCTTGGAGAGTGCCAAAAAGGTACACATACCCAAGAAGAATGACAGCGCCAGGTTTTCAACAAAAACTGCCTTAACGAATAAACTTAGATAAGCTTCCATTAGTGAGCGCCTCCTGTGCTGTGCCCATGCGACTCATGAATCTTAAAGTCAGGTGCTTCATTTTGCTCAGGCTTCCAAGCACGAATTGCCCAGATCATTAACCCAATAATAAAGAATGCACTCGGTGGTAACAGTAATAAACCATTGGACTGATACCAACCGCCTTCAGTAGTTAACGGCATAACCTGGTAGCCCATCAACGAACCCGCACCAAACAACTCACGGAAGAACGCAACTACAATCAACACTAGGCTGTAACCCAAACCATTTCCTATTCCATCGAGGAAACTTAAGCCAGGAGGGTTCTTCATGGCGTAAGCTTCTGCACGCCCCATTACGATACAGTTGGTAATAATCAAACCAACGAATACCGATAATTGTTTAGCCGTGTCATAGGCAAAAGCCTTCAACAGCTGGTCAACAACAATAACCAAAGAGGCGATAATCGTCATCTGAACAATGATACGAATACTGCCTGGTATATGATTTCGGATCGCACTGATAGAGGCATTTGAAAAAGCCAATACCAACGTCAGCGCCACACACATCAACAGCGCTGTTTTCATTGAAGTTGTGACGGCCAACGCCGAACAAATACCGAGTATTTGCAGCGTGATCGGATTGTTACCGATCAATGGATCGACAAGATTATGTTTAGCTTCAGGGCTCATATTAATTGCCTCCCATTGCACGAATTTTATTGAAGTACGAACCAAAGCCTTGATCACTTAACCAGTATTGCAACATGTTCTCAACACCGCGAGCCGTTAGCGTTGCACCGGATAAACCATCCATTTGATACTTAGCATTAGGGCTAGCAGGATCTACCGCGCCTTTAACCACTTTGATCAA
>CALKXC010000170.1 GCA_938004025.1 uncultured Leucothrix sp.
CCAGAACTAATTGCTCCCGCGTAGGCGTAGGTTTTCAGCAGGCCAAACCAGCTGTCATCCCTCAACATTTTCTTTAGTTCAAACCCTATTCCGGCCATGAGCCAATACCTGTTTGTAGAGTTGAAGGTAGTTATTCAAAAACGTCTGTTCACCATAATATTTCTCCACCCTAGCAATGGCTGAGGCTTGGGCGGAATACCATCGTTTTTCGTCGCTAAGTAACTCCACTGCTGCATCGGCTAACGCTCGTGGGTTGGCAATAGGGACAATTAAACCCGCAGAGCCCAAGGCCCTGTCTTCTTCTGTTCTGCCCTCAGCGAGCTCTCTACACGAACCAACATCCGTTGACAGGACCGGAACGCCAGCCGCATAACCCTCCAGAATAACCAGAGGCTGCCCTTCGCTAATTGAGCTCAAGGTCATTAAACTCATCTTTGGCAGAATGTCACTGATATTTTGAAATCCAAGAAACTTGACATGATTTTTCAATTCGAGCTGTTCAACAAGTGCATGACACTCATCGGCATACTCCTGGTCTTCTTCTTCAGGCCCAACGATCCAGCCTTCTGCGTTAGGAATTTTTTTTCTAAGCAGATCAATTGCCCGTATATAGGTTTTGATGTCTTTAATTGGAACCACTCGACCAAGCAAACATAAAATCGGGGGAACACCGTCGCTTCGTTTGTTACGTAAACCTGCAAATTTTTCGATATCCACACCGTTTGGGATAACAATAGAACGGTCAGGTGGAGCGCCAAGGTCTATCTGCTTTTGGCGATTTTGCCCATAAAGGGTCACGATGCTGATCGAAGCACTGTAAGTAAGTCGGCCCAATCCTTCAAAAAACTGCATCCACATTTGCCGAATATAGCTGATACGCGAATCAAGACCTGCCGCAATATCAGGATTGGATTCGGTAATCCAATCTACTTGATAGAGGTCAATCTGTCTTTCTTTGGTGTAAATCCCATGCTCAGTCACCATCAGAGGTTTGTTTTTCATCAGTCTAAGGAATAATCCTAATAGCCCTGCGTAACCTGTTGAGATGGTGTGATAACAATCGGCGAGCGGTGCGCTTGATGCGATTCTTAATATTGCCAGAATGGGGGCGTGCATCGCCTTAACATTCCAAAAGAAATCATTGAAGGGAAGGGTAGGGCAATTCTTTCGATAGGTATCAACAATCATTTCCCAAATTTCAATACTATAAAAAAAATCCTCGGGCTCATATTTGGCTGCTTTAAAAAGGACTTTTCTAAGGTCGGCTATTTTTTCTAGTGGTGGTGCCTGCCCACCTTGACTTAGTTGTTCATAAAGCGATTTGAGTATTTCGATAATCTCTGGCTTGATGCTTCGAGGTTCCGGTGGGCCCAGATTAATCTCATCGCTTAGAAAGTGCCGTTCAAAATGACAGACGTTATCAGGTAGATCGTAGTGCATTTTGGGGTAATGCTCTTTACTCGCACCCACAAAAATCAAAGCAAAGGTGTAATTAGGATGGCCAATAATAAGCTGATGGACCCAGCTTGATACACCACCACGCACATAAGGGTATGTTCCTTCAAGCAGAAGGCAAATATCTGCTTTCTTAGAAGCAGTGAGTAATGGGAAGGTGGGTTCAGGCACGGTGTTTTATTCGCCAGTTATTATTGTTGTTACCAAAATCCAATGTTCAATAATACATGGCCAAAGGGTAATCTCAGCTGAATTGGCGTTTTAGATTGCATGAGATTTTATGCGGTGGCTAATGAAAGTGCCCTTTGTTCAGCTTTCCTTGCATGAACTAGATCACCTTGGAAGCGAAGTACTTTACTCAAAGTTTTAAAGCCTGAGACGGATTGCTTATTTAACTTTAGCGCCTGGAGCGTATGCTTGTTAGCCTGCTTTAACAAACTTTCTTTGTCGCCTGACTCAATCCCAACATTGATGATGTGCAGATAATCTTTGGCAAGTTCTAAATTAAGCTCAACTTTTTGTTTGTTTGAGGTGGCCGACTTTAGTGAGTTAAGCTTGTACTCCAGCGCATTGTTTATTTTATCTTCGAGCTTTCCTCGTAATGAGTAAGCCATTAATCGTGCGCTTTCGAATGGACTATATAATGCCTCTGTCAGCAAAGCGTAAGCTTCGTCATCAGGTAAATGCCGAGATGCTATTAATAAACCTAAATAAGCTTCGTCATCTAATGAAGATATTAAGTCCTTAGTGTTTCTAATATTTCCGGTTGTGTATTGTTCAGGCGCAGAAAAGTAGTTTAGTAAATCCTGTGGGGTTTCTTTATGCACATCCACTGATCCTAAACCTTCTCTAATGCCATAAGCTCGTAAGGTTCTATGGTTATCAATGAGTAATAGAAAGACGCTGCCAATTACAGGGAGTAAACCAATCAAGCTAGCCACAAAATAACGAGTATCTCGAGCGCTCAGCATTGGGTGTTGCCAGCGGGTGCTGAACCAAAAAGCCGCTAAAATCACTGTAACAATATGCCCGGCTACCACTAATAAATTGATCATTGGGCTTTGCAGCCATAGCAATCCGAAAAGACACAGCTGAATAATTAACACGATTAAGCTACTAACGAATAAGGCTGGCATGTTCAAATTTACCTAAGTTAACCAAATATTTTTGAAGGTCTGCAGGTTTCACCTCGTTACGGATATGTGAATACTTCATCGTAATGCCAACATCAGCAAAGTTCTTGCCAAATCGCTTGTGAAAATTAGCAGCTTGAGTGTTTTGAAACTCTTTAAAATTTTGCTCGTTAAATAGCGGTAATAGAATGACTAGCGTTGTACTATTTTGCTTTTTAAGGCGCCAAATTCTATTTGCGCCTCGTACCTTTGAGATAAAGTAATTTTTATATTCATTACTCTCTGGCCCACTGTTAACTTCCATCGTAATTAAGGTCGCTGAGGTGACGGTATTAAGAACCACTTTTAGTGCACTGTGCATTTCTTGCATCAGTCGCTTAGCACTAGTTTTAGGGCGCTTGCTGTTATCTAAAAGATTCGCAACGTAATTACAAAGCAGAGCAAGAAGATTAAGGTTTTGCTGAGTTAGCGCTGAATTGCTCATCTCAGTGACCGCCATAACACCCCATAGAACACCGTTGCTATCAATCATAGGAATAGCGGCTTTTAGTTGAGTATTAAGCTGGCGCGATTGGATTAACCTACTGTGTTTTATACTAATAGACTTTTCTAAACGAACCGCTTCTAACAGGAGTGGGTCTTTATAAGTGCCCGCCGGAACTTCACCAATACTACCTAAGCTTTGTGGGTGTAATTGTTGTTGGGCGTCAATCTGATAAAAAGCAGCCGATTCCAACCAAGGATATTGATTGAGAATATCTTTCATTTTCTGAATAGCCAATTTAAGCGCTACTTTACGGTCAGTAGTTTCAGCCGTTTGATGAATAGAAGTATCTAAAAGCCTCAAAGAGCCAGCAAGCGATCTATTTTGAGAAACAAGGTCCTCTTCGAGCTGGCTGTAAGATATATGCAGCAGCTGTAACGCTTGCTCAGATTGATGAGCCGAGTTGCGGTATTCAGCTAACGCTGTTGCTTGTTGTTGATTTCGTTTGCCCCAGTATTGGATCATCTCACCGATGACAAGAACTACTAGCAGGCTACCCACTAATACTTGAGTAACGGAAGTTAGTAGTGAGGGTTGAACAACTAAAGCATACAGAATACTTAGGCACGACATAACCATTAGGTTTAGTAGGCCATAGCGTGTTCCGTAGCGTGAAGTTGTTAGCGTCGGTGCCAACAGCATCCAAGGAAATGCTGATTCTAGAAAAAATAAATCGGCGCGGCCCATTAGAAAGCCAATAAGGGGTACCAGCAGTGGTAGCAGCACAACTTCAATGATGGCATTCTCAGGTTTTGGCCTGAGCTGGGTAAGCGCATTGGTGGAGTCATAAGGTAGCGAGAAGTTGTTTACCGCTACATGACCTTTCATGGATTTTTTTTTCATAATATTATTATTTACGTTTTGAAACGGGAAAATCTAAGAACTTCCTATATTTGATTGTTAGTCCTTTATCCTCTTGATTTCCTAAAGAGCCTTTGTCATAAAATACGC
>CALKXC010000171.1 GCA_938004025.1 uncultured Leucothrix sp.
CGCTCTTAGCCATTATGGTAAGTAGCGGTTTAGTCAAAAATGCGAGAGTGGCGGAATTGGTAGACGCGCTGGTTTTAGGTACCAGTGTCCTAGGGCGTGAGAGTTCGAGTCTCTCCTTTCGCACCATTTGACTATCCACCCTAATCTGGGTAACTACGTTCCATTGATTATATTCTAACCATCGCATAAGCGATGGTACGTGAGGTTTTGTGCATGCAAGTTTCAGTTGAATCCACCGGTAACATCCAACGTACGTTGACTATTACTGTTCCTGCCGACCAGATTGACGGCGAAATTGAATCTCGGTTGAAATCAATGCGTGGACGCGTAAAGATTGACGGTTTCCGCCCAGGTAAAGTCCCTTTAAGTGTTGTTAGTCAACAGTACGGCGATTCAGTTTATCAAGAGGTACTTGGAGAAACTTTCCAAAAGACTTTTTATGAAGCTGTAGAGCAGGAAGGTCTTCGTGTTGCGGGTCAGCCTGAAATCGAGCCTGAGTCCCTGGAGCGCGGTAAAGATCTTACTTACGTTGCTAAAGTTGACATTTACCCTGAATTTGAGATTGCTTCAATGGAAGGCTTAGAAATTAAGCGTCCTAAAGCAAGCATTTTGAAGAAAGACATTGATACAATGATTGAAAATCTTCGCTCTCAACAAAAAGAGTGGACTGATGTTGAGCGTGCATGCGCCGATGGCGACACGGTTGATATTGATTTTGATGGTTCAATTGACGGTGTTGCATTTGACGGCGGTAGCGCAAAAGATTTCAGTGTTGAATTAGGCGCTGGCAGAATGCTTAAGGACTTTGAAGAAGGTCTAATCGGTATGTCTGCGGGTGAAGAGAAAGAAATCACGGTGTCTTTCCCTGAAGAATACCCTGCTGAAAACTTAAAAGGCAAAGATGCTCAGTTTAAGTTAAAAGTTAATGTCGTTAAAGAAGCGAAACTACCTGAAGTCGATGAAGCTTTCATCGAGAAATTTGGTGTAGACGCTGGCGACATGGACGCTTTCCGTGAAGAAATCAAGTCAAACATGAAGCGTGAGTTAGACCAAGCAATAAAGAATCGTGTTAAGCAGTCTGTAATGGACGGTTTGTCTGACTTGCATGACATTGAGCTGCCACAGGCGTTGGTCACTCAAGAAATTGGCTATGTGCGTAACGAAATGGCAGAAAATGCTGGTGGTGCAGACATGTCTTCTCTACCGGATGAGATTTTTGCAGAGCAAGCATCTAGACGTGTAAAGCTTGGTTTGATTGTTGGTGAGATTGTAACCAAAAACGAGCTAAAAAGTGATCAGGCTAAAATCGATGAAATGCTAAACACGCTTGCTTCTACTTATGAAGAGCCAGAGCAGTTAATCGAATACTACAAAACAAATCCGCAAGCGATGCAAACGATTCAAGCGGCAGTCATGGAAGAGATGATAGTTGATTGGGTTATTAAGCAGGCGAATGTTGTGGATGAGAAAATGAAGTTTGCTGACTTGATGAACCCTCAGCAACAAGCCGCTGCATAACAAAAATATTAAAGGAGCCAATGCTATGACGAGTGCATTAGACGCAAAAGCGCTAGGGTTAATCCCGATGGTAGTCGAGCAGACTGCTAGGGGGGAGCGTTCGTATGACATTTATTCTCGCTTATTAAAAGAGCGTGTTATTTTTGTAGTTGGTCCAATTGAGGACCACATGGCAAACTTAATTGTGGCTCAGTTACTGTTTCTGGAGTCTGAGAATCCCGAAAAAGATATCCATTTGTATATCAACTCTCCGGGTGGGGCAGTGACGGCAGGCATGGGTATTTACGATACTATGCAATTCATTAAGCCAGAGGTTAGTACTATTTGTATTGGTCAAGCAGCTAGCATGGGCGCTGTATTATTGGCTGGTGGTGAAAAAGGTAAGCGTTATGCGCTTCCTCACTCACGAGCGATGATTCATCAACCACTTGGCGGTTTTCAGGGTCAAGCCAGTGATATTGAGATACACGCCAAAGAAATCTTAAAGATCCGTGAGGAGCTTAATCGTGTTTTGGCTCATCATACTGGACAGACTCTAGAGCAAATTGCTAGCGATACTGATCGAGATAACTATATGGATGCCGAGGCGGCGGTTGAATATGGTTTAGTCGATGAGATTTTACATAAGCGCTAAGCCATGATTGGTTTGTTATGATTTACACAAAGGCCTGTCAGTTGACGGGCTTTTGTGATTTAAACTACTTGCATAAACATCAGCGCAGGTTTTTTAAAGCGTTACAGTTTGATGATAAGGGTAGGGTTGAAAAGAGTGGATAAGTAATCCATATTCTATCTGTTATTGCTGTACTTTCTGTACGAAGTTGATTAAGTTGAAACAAAGACGTTTCAACAAAGAATTCGGGATATCCTTGGGATGAGTAAAGACAAAAAAGACGATCAGGATAATGGAAAACTGCTGTATTGTTCTTTCTGCGGTAAAAGCCAGCACGAAGTAAGAAAGCTGATAGCGGGGCCTTCAGTTTTTGTTTGTGATGAATGTGTTGATCTCTGTAACGATATTATTCGTGAAGAAATGCAGGAGAAGGATGAAGAAGAGCGTGACTCTTTGCCGACCCCTCGTGAAATCAATAAGTTTCTAGACGACTACGTTATTGGTCAAGACAAAGCTAAGAAGGTACTGTCAGTAGCTGTATACAATCATTACAAGCGAATGGAGTACAGTAGCGGTAAAGATGGTATTGAGCTGGCTAAAAGTAACATTTTGTTGGTCGGTCCAACGGGTAGCGGTAAAACACTGTTAGCAGAAACGCTTGCTAGAATGTTGAATGTACCTTTTACCATGGCCGATGCTACAACGCTGACTGAAGCAGGTTACGTTGGTGAAGATGTTGAAAACATCATTCAAAAGCTGTTACAGAAATGTGATTACGATGTTGAAAAAGCTCAAACCGGAATTGTATATATCGATGAGATAGATAAGATTTCTCGTAAATCAGACAATCCATCTATAACGCGTGATGTATCTGGTGAAGGTGTACAGCAAGCATTACTTAAGTTGATTGAAGGAACGGTGGCTTCGGTGCCGCCAGCTGGAGGAAGAAAACATCCACAGCAAGAATTCCTTCAAGTTGATACCAAAAATATCTTGTTCATTGTTGGCGGCGCTTTTGCTGGGCTTGATAAGGTTATCCAAGACCGGACAGAGAAGGGCAGTATTGGTTTCTCAGCAGTGGTTAAAGAAGCTGACGGCAAGAAGTCCTTCGGTGATGTTATTCAAGCAATTGAAGCTGAAGATCTCGTTCGTTATGGTCTGATCCCGGAGTTTGTTGGTCGACTGCCTGTTGTCGCAACGCTTTTAGAATTGGATGCAACCTCTTTGGTAAGAATCTTAACAGAGCCAAAGAATGCAATGACTAAGCAGTATCGTAAGCTCTTTGAAATGGAAGGTTGCGAGCTTGATTTTCGTGATGATGCCTTGCTGGCGATCGCTAAAAAGGCTATGGAACGTAAGACAGGGGCACGTGGTTTGAGAACCATTCTAGAAAAGATCTTACTGGATACAATGTATGATTTGCCTTCTGAGGATAGTGTCACGAAAGTTGTTGTGGATGAATCTGTAGTGCTTGGAGAGAGTCAGCCATACTTAATATACGAGAGTAAAGAGACTGAGCCCGAGCGGAAAGTTTCTTCCGCTGATTAAATCGTTCTCAAAGCCCCTTCCGCAAGTGTTGGGGCTTTTTTGTATTTATTATTCCCCCAGCGTTGAGATTGGGTCTTTATAACCCAATATCTTTCAGATGCTAGCAATAAAGCATTAGCAACGAGGTAAAAATGACACGAGCAAAAATGATAAAAAATGTACCTGTACTGACTTTAAGAGATGTAGTTGTCTACCCTCATATGGTCATTCCACTATTTGTAGGGCGAGACAAGTCAATCTTAGCGCTTGATGAAGCAATGGAAAGCGATAAACAAGTACTTTTGGTTGCTCAACGTAGTGCTGAAGTTGATGATCCTGGTGCCGATGATATTTATGAGATTGGTACCCTTGCGACTATTCTTCAGTTACTAAAGTTGCCTGATGGCACTTTGAAAGTTTTAGTTGAGGGTGGTCAAAGAGCCCTGATTAAAAAAGTGAATCTTGATGAGCGTTATTTCACGGCGAATATTGCCGTTATACCCGAGTCAGAAGATTTTGATGAGCGAAAAGTCGACCTACTGTCTCGCATGTTGCTTAACTTGTTCGATAAGTACGTAAAGCTTAATAAAAAGATTCCACCAGAGGTTTTATCTTCACTGAGCAGTATTGATGAGCCAGCAAGGCTTGCTGACACTGTGGCTGCTCATTTAGGGCTGAAAGTCTCGGCCAAGCAAGAAATTCTTGAAATAATTGATGTAAAAGAGCGTCTGGAACAACTTGTTGAATTAGTTGAAGGCGAAATTGATTTGTTGCAGGTTGAAAAACGTATTCGTGGACGTGTTAAGCACCAAATGGAACGTAGCCAGCGCGAGTATTACCTCAATGAGCAAATGAAGGCGATACAAAAAGAACTCGGCGATATGGACGAAGCGCCGAATGAAAATGAAGAGTTAGCGAATAAAATTGCCAATTCTGGAATGCCTAAAGAAGCATTAGATAAAACCAATAAGGAAATGGAAAAGCTTAAGATGATGTCTCCGATGTCAGCTGAGGCTACTGTTGTTCGAAACTACATTGATTGGATGGTTGGGATTCCATGGAAAAAGCGTTCAAGAATTGTCGCTGACTTGAAAAAAGCTCAATCGACGCTCGATGAAGATCATTATGGCTTGGACAAGGTCAAAGAACGTATTGTCGAATACCTAGCTGTTCAGCAGCGTGTTAAAAAGTTGAAGGGTCCAATTATGTGTTTAGTTGGCCCTCCAGGTGTTGGTAAAACCTCATTGGGGCGCTCTATAGCTAGAGCCACAGGGCGTAAATACACACGCATGGCATTAGGTGGTGTTCGCGATGAAGCTGAGATTAGAGGGCACCGACGCACTTATATTGGCGCACTTCCCGGTAAAATCGTTCAAAATTTGAGTAAGATCGGCACTAGAAATCCACTTTTCTTGCTGGATGAAATCGACAAGATGGCGACTGATTTCCGTGGTGATCCTGCGTCTGCAATGCTTGAAGTATTGGATCCTGAGCAAAATCACACGTTTGCGGATCATTATTTAGAAGTCGATTTTGACTTGTCAGATGTCATGTTTGTTGCAACGTCTAACAGTATGAATATCCCTGGGCCACTCTTAGACAGGATGGAAGTTATTCGGATTCCTGGGTATACAGAAGACGAAAAGTTAAATATTGCTCGTAACTATTTGTTACCAAAGCAAATCAAAGCCAATGGCTTGCGTAAAGACGAGTTAAAAATTAACGATCCCGCGCTAATGGATATCGTCCGACATTACACCCGCGAAGCCGGTGTAAGAAGTCTTGAAAGGGAAATTTCAAAGGTATGCCGTAAAGTTGTGCGAGAACACCTACTAGAGAAAAAAGAGAAGACTTCTGTCACCGTGCGAAACCTAAATAAATATCTAGGTGTACAACGCTTTGATTATGGCCGCGCTGACAAAGAAAACCAAATCGGCCAGGTCACGGGTTTAGCATGGACTTCTGTGGGTGGGGTGCTGTTAACGATTGAAAGTGTAAAACTTTCGGGTAACGGGAGTATTAAAAGCACTGGTAGCCTTGGTAAAGTAATGCAAGAGTCAATCCAAGCGTCGGAGACCGTTGTAAAAAGCCGTGCTAGGGTGTTAGGCATTTCTCAGAAGTTTTTCAAGTCTAATAGTGTACATATTCACGTGCCTGAAGGGGCAACCCCAAAAGATGGTCCTAGTGCCGGTGTGGGTATGGTAACTGCCATTGTGTCATCAATGACAGACATCCCTGTTCGGGCTGATGTTGCGATGACCGGTGAAATTACGCTTCGTGGAGAAGTGCTGCCAATAGGTGGCTTAAAAGAAAAGCTTCTAGCCGCGCATAGAGGTGGAATAACAACGGTAATCATTCCAAAGGATAACGAAAAGGATCTTGCTGAGGTGCCTGAGAATGTAACTAAAGGACTGACTATTAAGCCCGTAAAATGGATTGATGAAGTTCTTGAAATTGCGCTTGAATCCATGCCGATTCCGCTAACGGAAGAAGAGTATGAGGATTCGTCTGAAGAGACAGTTGAGAGAAATGTGGCTGAGTTAGAAGATGAGCTACGGGCACATTAATTCTCATATTTAAGTAATTTCGATATTGACTTTTGGTCTAGGCAGCCTTGGCAAGGACTATTTTATTGTTGTCCTTGCTAACGGCCTCAAATTTTGTTGATCAATTGTTTAGTCGCTGGTATAACTGTGCGGCGTACTTCGGAGTAACCCTACAGAGTACTGTTAGAAACAGGGGAAAGGGCAGGGTTTACGTGTCCAGTACCAACACATCACACAATTTATAAAGGATAAAAATCTATGAATAAGTCAGAACTTGTAGCAGCAATGGCAGAGACTTCAGGCCTTAGTAAGGCGGACGCTGATTCGGCTTACCAGGCATTTGTTGATGTAGTGACTGGTGCACTAAAAGAAGACAACACAGTGACCCTGATTGGCTTCGGAACATTCACCGTTCGTGAGCGTGCTGCACGTACTGGTCGCAATCCACGTACTGGTGAAGAAATTCAAATTAAAGCATCAAAAAATCCTGTGTTTAAGGCTGGTAAAGCTATTAAGGATGCAGTAAACTAGCGCGCTTTCTACAGGAGGGTGATTAGCTCAGTTGGTAGAGCGCCGCCCTTACAAGGCGGATGTCAGGAGTTCAAGTCTCTTATCACCCACCACTTTTATTGACACGGAGCGGTAGTTCAGCTGGTTAGAATACCTGCCTGTCACGCAGGGGGTCGCGGGTTCGAATCCCGTCCGCTCCGCCAATAAAAAATAAGT
>CALKXC010000172.1 GCA_938004025.1 uncultured Leucothrix sp.
ACTAACCTTTCATTATCGAATCTCGGATTCCTAATGACGGTGACATCGCCTTGGGCTATTTGCTCAGGGCGGTTTTTCCTAACTACCTCCTCATTCTCAATGCTGGACACAGTAGAAAAATCAAATTCCTCTAGCTTCACAGGCTTACTGATTCCTTCATTAGAAACAATCCAAACAGCTATCCCCGCTAAAGCCAAACCAATCATATCAATTAGTGTTAGCTGCTCGCCAAAGGCAAAATAAGCAATGATCATGGTTGCGGCAGGAGATAGGTACAGCAGTGAAGAAACTTTTGTCGCAGACATCTTGCCCAACAAAACAAACATTAATCCATAGGCACCTAAAGAGATCACTAAGCCAAGATAGGTTATTGAGAAGATAAATGAGGGCACCCACTCCACTTCATACCCTTCAAAATAAGCGGCGGTGGGGATTAAATATAGCAATGCGCCCGTGCAGTGAATTAACAGCATCAGCAGTATTGGCATCTGTGCTTGATGGTTAGTTTGCGCAGTCAATTCCATTCGACGGCAAATCAAACTTCCAAGGGTAATACCGAAGGTGGAGACGAGCAGTAAACTGTAAGCAAAAGGTGACCCGCCTAATGAGAGTCGATCGCCGACAACAACTAAAACCGCTAATAGCCCTAAGACTAAACCTGTCCACTGTCTTAGACTAGTCGCTTCACCGGTGAGAGGGGCAGAAATCACAGCGGTTAACATGGGTTGTAATGCTAAGACAAACGCTACCATTCCAACAGACACACCAAGGTCCATTGCCGATAGACTGGTTGAAAGGTAAACCGCATGAGAGAGAATACCGACTAGAAGATGCCCTACAACAACAGGCCAACTCATCTTTCGCCAAGCTTTAAAGGCTGTCACAAGGACAAGCAGTACTAACACTACTAACGCGTACCTCCAGGTTAATAAACTAAAGGTTCCTGCATAGCCTAAACCATATTTTGAACCTATCCAGCCTGAGCTCCAGAGGAAAACAAAAAATATGGAAAGAGGAGCTACTCCCAGCAAGATATGTCTCATTATCAATACCTATCATCTCAATATACACATATATAGGACAATAGAACAATTTGAGGGAATTGCTTGGATTTAGGTTAAATTAACAATAATTGCTAACAAATAGATCTAAAAGATTAAAAATAATACAAAAAGAAAGGGCATTTCATCCATTAATCGACAACTTTGATGACTGAGTCATTCATTGAAGTATTTGACGGAATGCGACTAATTCGCGCAAGTGCTTCTTCTTTTTCGATCACTTCAGGGGGTTGGAAGTATTGCTTACCAAACTCAGCATTGATATCAATAGGAGGGTCAAATGTTGGTGGTGGCTCGCCTTTATAAAAATAGGCGACTAAAAACCATATCAGCATTAAGATGACAGGGGCTACCATCATAATCATAGCCAGCTCTTCACCAATGTAGTCAGTCAAAAGAAATCCGGTGCAGAATAGAATAAGCAGCAGAACCATGGATAGGCGGACCAGTATTTTTTTGATTTTTAGAGATGCATTATAATCACGCATATACATAGCGGTATCGTCTCTCGATGAACCCCGCCTATATGAATAATGTTGACCCATTAAAGCCCTACCCTCTCTAATTACTGCCCTAAACAAACCGCTTAAAACTTTATACTGAATTTACCCAACTGTTTCAAGATTGTTCTGATCAGCGTGGGTTAATCAGTGTTGGCTAGTCAACGTTAACTCACTAAAATATCAATGACCGCTTGCAATCCATCATCAGTTTTCACAACGTCTACCGATGATATTTGAGTATTTCCGCCCGATAACGTGAGATTGATACCATCGGCAATCTTTGTACGCCTGATCACACTGCGCGTGTAACGCTTAAGTTCTTTGGTATCGATAGGCTTTTCATCTTCCAAATCTAGCCCTGTCGTACCGCGCACCTCTTTCATAATATCTTCAGCTTCATCCTCTTTAATATAAGCCTTCGACATTTCTTTTAGTTCGCCCAGAGACAAGCTTTCAGCCCCTGCCATTCCTTCTTCTATCTTCTGACCAAACTCAACTGCATCGGCAGGTGACTCGACCTTTCCCGATACGGCTTTGAGGAATTCGCCCGCTGCTTTTGCAGATACCCGCGGTGTTCCGGCAGGTACGGCGCTTAAGAAGGTCTCTAACCAATATTTGGTCTTCTTACTTAAGGAGTCGATGACGTGAACCGTTTCTCCACCGGATAAAATCAATGCACCTTTTTGTACTTTATCTAGAGAAATACCGATGCGCTCAACTAAGCTTAATGTTCCATCTGACTCTTCAATGTCTAGGTAATTACTACGCCCTTCGATCTTAAAGCAGCCTAAAGCACGTTCCGAACCACTCGTAGAGAGCACGCCTTCAAACAGGATCGTGATGAATTCTCCACCCACAATATTCGGATGCGTTGAAGCGGTATAAAGGTGTTTAGCAATGCTCTCAGTCGCGCTTTTAAACTGATCTTTATCGTTAAAAATAACGTTCGCATAATGGTGCACTGTGTTTAGCGCAAGATCAGATTCATGATGCAATTCATAGACTTGTGCATCATCAACCATTGGCTCCAAATAGCTTTTTATCAACAATTGATCAAGCGTGACAGGACGCTCTGCCTCATCAGGGGAGAACTGATAACCCTCTTCTCTGGCCTTGTTACCTATGCGATGAACGATGACTTTACTGACGCTGGCGGTGCTGATATCAATCATTTGCTATCCTAGTATTCTGATGAAGCGGTGTTGAAACTGCGTTATTTTAGCACTCACGCAGTGGAACTCGCAGACAAAAAGTAGGCAGTTGGCAGAAAAGCTGTTTTAATTAATTTGAGATCGGTTGAGCGAATTTAATATCCATGAAAATATCCCAAGTCCATACCCAATTATTCAACGTCCCACTGGCCGAAGTGCTGACCGACGCCAAGCACGGTGACCATACACATTTCGAACTAATAACAACCACCATTACCCTTGAAGATGGCTCCAAGGGCACGGGCTATACTTACACTGGTGGCAAAGGCGGTCGGGCGATAAAAGCGATGATTGAGTACGATTTAACGCCGTTTCTCTTGGGTAAAGACGCGACACGTATTGAAGAGATTTACGATGCGATGCAATGGCATATTCATTACGTGGGTCGTGGTGGGATTGCTTCATTTGCGATCTCAGCGGTTGATATCGCACTATGGGATTTACGTGGCAAGCAGAACGGGCAAGCACTTTGGCAAATGGCGGGTGGCGCTTCAGATCGCTGTAAGGCTTACTGTGGTGGTATTGATCTCAATTTTCCTTTACCCAAACTATTAAGCAGCATTCAATCCTATCTAGACAGAGGCTTTAATGGCGTCAAAATAAAAATAGGTCAGCCAACCCTAGCTGAAGACATTGAACGTATTAAGGCAGTACGCGAGTTAATCGGGCCTGACATTGCGTTTATGGTCGACGCGAATTACTCCATGAGTGTTGATCAAGCCATCGAAGCGGCTAATGCCTTTAAAACTTACGACATACTTTGGTTTGAAGAGCCCACCATTCCCGATAATTATCATGGTTATCAACGTATTGCTGATGCTACCGGCATGCCGCTAGCCATGGGTGAAAACCTCCATACCATTCATGAGTTTGAATATGCTTTTGCCGATGCAGGTTTGTCCTTCATTCAACCTGACGCTTCTAACTGTGGCGGAATCACTGGATGGTTAGCAGTAGCGGAACTCTCTGCCCAGCACAACATTCCAGTATGCAGCCACGGTATGCAAGAGTTACATGTCAGCTTAGTTTCAGCGCGTGAAAATGCTGGGTGGATTGAGGTCCATAGCTTCCCGATTGATGAATACACTACTCGCCCATTAGTGGTTGAAAACCAGTTAGCAGTAGCACCTTCCACTTCTGGCATCGGTGTAGAGTTTGACTGGGACAAGCTCAACATTGCAAATGATGAAGGCCTGAACTCATCAACTCAAGCGAGCTAAAAAGCCCTGTTTTCACCGTAAAGTGCTTTTTTTGACTTAATACCCGCCGCAAGTACTTTGGTTTGCTCCGTGCGTATTTCTTCATAAAGCGCTAGCGCCGCCGGATCAAATAACCGTGTTGGCGCAGCAAAGTGGATAAAACTATCGCTGCGGTCAACACCCCGAGCGAGCATTGCGTATTCACGCTTTTGTGATTGCTGGCGAACCTCGGTATTAATATAACGGATTGCAAAACCAATGCGTCGATCATCCGAGATATTGGGCCCTGAGCCATGGATGCATTGACCGTGATGCAGCGACATTTCACCAGGCTGCAGCTCCACATGAGTTTTATCTTTTTCAGTCACCTCGACTGCTATTTCCTGCCCCCTCGACAATAAATTATTGTCAGCCATGGTATCAGTATGAGGTTGCAGTGATTTTTTGTGGCTACCGCCCACCAAATCCATGCAACCAGAACTAACAGTTGATGGTGAGAGTGCGATCCACGCGGTGACTTGATCTGAAGTTTCCCCAAACCCCCAATAGGTTAAATCCTGATGCATCGTCACGATATGCTTTGAATGGGCTTCTTTGATAAAAAACTCTGCGCCCCAGATCATAATATTAGGGCCTAGAATGCCTTCTACTGCATCCAACACTTCAGGTGATAATGCCATCTTAGTTGCTAACGGCATGACTATTTCACTGTGTACACGCTTATAGTTTACAAGGGGGCGGCCTAGCTTTTCAGAGGTGCTCCAATCTTGTTCTATTTGCTCCAGCTCAGCGCGAAAGCTTGCCGCCTCTTCTGGAGAGAACACTGGCACTGGGAATAAATAACCCTCATCCCAATACTGAGTAATCTGAGAATCACTCAGAAAATTGCCATTTTTGTTATCCGATTGCATAAAGCATCTCCTTACCGACTGAGAGATTTCTCTATCGTTAACATAGCAATCAAGTACTGGTGATTACAATAGCGGATGGCTAGTGCAATACGTATTACTGTTTAAACCGCAACGATGTGTTTTTGATCGGCTGGAGGAACTGCCATCGGTGCGGCCTCAACACGATTACGCCCGTTGTTTTTCGCTTCGTACAACGCTTGGTCAGCATCTTCAACCAGTCTTTTGGCACAACCAAACTCAACGCAGCTGGCTAATCCTGCACTGATGGTGACCTGCTTAACAGGGTTAAATTGACTACCCTCTATTATTTTTCTGAGGTGATTGACGTGCTCAATTGCACTTTCAAGGGGCGTGTTTGGTAAAATTAACATAAACTCTTCGCCTCCCCATCGGCCGACGATATCAGTCGATCGAATATTTTTAAGCATGACTCCAGCCACTCCAATCAGCACTGCATCACCGATTTGATGGCCAAAGGTATCGTTCACCGATTTAAATTTGTCTATGTCGATAATAGCGAC
>CALKXC010000173.1 GCA_938004025.1 uncultured Leucothrix sp.
TTCAGATTCTGCAGAAACCACGTCTACTTCAGCCTCAGGTGCTTGCTGATCTTCAGGTGTTTGTTCGGATTTGCTCATTGACTTAACTCTCTAGAAAAATGCTTTGAAGGTATAATTTGGGTAAAGCGGTCGTTTTCAAGCTGTTTAGCTTAAAAAATTAAGAAAAATTTAGAATGGTGGCTGATTGGGGGGATAACCCGTCTGGTAGCGCTAATTAGGCTTCGCCACGCTGCGCGCGGAAGGCGCCGAATTAGCGCTACCAGACGGGCTCTTTCAAAGTTGGTGGGGTTGCGATGGATATACTTTTTAACTAGTGGTTTGTAAAATTTATATTTTTTTATTTGGACTCAGTTTTTAAAGTAAGTTAATTGGTGCTTAGCTTCTTCATCGCCTGAATCAGCCATTTTCTCAAGAACTTCAATAAATTCATTTTTCAATGAAGGATATTCTTCGATAACCCACCAATAGGTCATCCATACAATATTCTGACCCAGAGTGTCCTGCCCTGGAACCTGAAGTATTTTACTAAAGATTAGCTCAGAGTCTTGTTCGTCAGCTAACGCTAGAATTGAACTCGGAACACTTTGCAAATTTATTCGCTTAGCGTAGTAGTTGTATCGATCTTCTTTTGAGAGATTATCACTGATGTTTATTTTGTTCATACGTGCTGTACTATCAACAAAAAGATCAATCAATGTTGGCAACATGTCTTTGCGCTTATTGCTTGCGAAGTTTGCGCTAATGGGGCCTGCATGTTCATCCCATTTTCCATCTGCTAAAAGCTTTTCAAAAAGTGGTTCAGCAGATTTAGCATCCGTTTTTGTCATAGCCCAAAGTGCTTTTTGACTACGCCAGCCTTCTTGAGAGGATTGTTTAAAAAAATCTTTTAAATCTTCGAATGATTTATTTAGACTGGGTATGTTGAAATGATTTTCTATATCACTATGCATTCCAGGAATTTCATCGGCCTTACCTTTACTTGAAAGAATGTTTTTGAGCGCAGCCTTTTCTTTTTCATAGTCATCAAGCCTACCTATCTGAACATAACTTTTAACAGCGCGTATCCAAGGGGAGGTGCTTGATAAGACTTCTTCATTTATTCGACTGAAAGGATTGCCTGAAGCTCGCCATTTGCCTTCATAGCTTTTTAAAAAAAGTAGAAATTTAGCGCCAAGTTTATAATCATAGGCATTACATGCTCCTCTCTTCGCTCCGGGTCGAACTTTGCTAAAATCGCCAGCATCACTCCGCCCTGCATAATTATCAATCGAACCTAAAACATCTATAAGTCTATTGCTGAAGCTGCCTTTGACAACCTCCAAAACTGAAAACCTAATTTCTGGAATATTTGATGAATTACTGGATCCATCGTTTTGTTCAATAGGCGCTACTGATTTTGCTTCAGCAAGAATTATAAGCTCAGCATTACTCACCATTTCATAGTTGGAAGTTCCTAGATGATCAGGTGCAAGGCTACAGGCACGTGCTGAATCAGCAAAGATGGCGATCTGAAGGCTGAACAAGAAAAGAAATGGCTTGATGATATTTTTCATTTCAGCATTCTAGCATGACCAATCTATGCCCAAATAAAACCCGTCTGGCTGGGTGGGTTGCGATGGATATACTTTTTCGATGGTGGCATGACTTTAAGAAATTCTTATTATGAAATCCACCGCAGCAAAAAAGTGGTTTGTGGTATTTGATTGACGAAGTCCTTCCGAGTCACTCAATCTGTCAGAGCCCACCGCTAAAAACGACGAGGCGGCGCAGTCAATCAAATACCACAAGCCACGACTCAATCAACCCTTGACCTCAACGCCGCACTAAGCAACCGAGAAGTAATATCCACCACCGGTATCACGCGCTCATATTGCATGCGCTTCGGGCCTATAACGCCCAACACGCCCAAATGCTTGTCATCAATACTGTAAGGTGCTGTCACCAAACTACAATCTTCAAATACTGCCCTGCCTGACTCGCGCCCAATAAAAATCTGCACGCCCTTCGCTTGAATGCAATTATCTAATAACCTCAACACATCGCGCTTTTCATTAAAGGCGTTAAAGATTTGTTTCAACCTGTCCATATCCGAAAAGTCGGCATACTCCATGAGATTGGTCCGCCCAACGATCAGGCAATTATCTTCGGAAGCCTCGCCTCCCGGATTTTCTTTAAAAGCTTGCTCACCTAGTTCAATCGCTGACAGCATCATTTGGTTGAGTGTTTCTCGATCCTTACGCATTGCTTCAAGCATGTGGGTTCTAGCTTGATGAAGGTCCATACCGGTGAGGTTTTCATTGAGATAATTACTCGCCTGCTGCAATTCGCTTGAGCTGTACTCACGGTCAGTTTGGAGGATGCGATTTTGTATCTCGTTGTCACTCATTACCAACACAACCAAAACCTGATCGGATGATAAGTGCAAAAACTCGATATGCTTGATCGCTAACGACTCAACGCTCGGCATCGTGACAACACCTGCTAACTGTGTAAAGTTTGACAATAAACTGGAGGCTGTTTGGATCAGTTCAGAATGCGTCGTTGCTCCGCCAAACTGGGTTTGCAAAGCACCGATATCTTCTTGGTTTAAATCTTGAACATTGACTAAGGAGTCAACGAATAAGCGATAACCTCTCGCTGTCGGCACGCGACCCGCTGAAGTGTGCGGCGCATGGATATAGCCTTTGTCCTCCAACATCGCCATCACGTTTCTGACGGTAGCAGGGCTTACTTTCAAACCACTTCGTTTTAGCAAAGTGGTGGAACCTACAGGAGTGCCATCGACGATATAACCTTCTATAAGGACCTTGAGGAGCTGCTGAGCTCTTTCATTTAATTTGTTATTGTCAATTGCCATGAACAATACCTGTGTAACCGTCGATATAAACTTATATTACTGTATATTGGGGCGAATGGCAGTGTTACAAATAGATTTAGTGCACTTGCTTTTATGACTAAGGTTTGCCACTCTATTTGACCTACTCTGAGCTGGGATTTCTACATGCGCTCTTTCAAGCGAATTGGTTTATTTTCCAAACAAGAAGACTCGCGAATCAGCAGTACACTGGTTCAGCTTTATCAATTCTTTAGTGAGCGATCTTTCACTATTATGGTGACGCCGACAGTGGCTTCATTCTTAGATATTGAAGCACATGAAGAGGCTGAAATTGCAGACAATATCGACCTAGCTGTTGTAGTCGGAGGAGATGGGACACTACTACAAGTAGGCCGATTACTTGCACCAAAAAACATTCCCATTATTGGCGTTAATCTTGGTCGACTCGGCTTTTTAGTCGACATCTCTTCATCTCACCTGGATCAACAGCTCCAAGAAATGCTTGAAGGCAAATTTACGGTTGAGCCAAGAACCCTGCTACAAGCTGACGTCTTTCGTGGTGATGAAAAACTAGGTTCTGAAGGTGCGCTCAACGACGTAGTGGTTCATGTGCGAAACGATGTGAGAATGATTGAGTTCGACACAAAAATAAATGGCGAGTTCGTCAATACGCAACGTGCCGATGGAATGATTGTATCGACGCCTACTGGCTCTACAGCTTATTCATTATCAGCAGGCGGGCCTATTCTTCATCCCAGCTTAAATGCTGTGACAATGGTGCCCATTTGCCCACATACCTTGAGTCATCGACCGATCGTGGTTAGCGCAGAAAATGAAATCGAAATACTACTGTGTGAGTCCCGCAATGTTGACGCACGCGTCTCGTTTGATGGTCAGGCTAATATTAATTTAAAAGCTGGCGATAGAATTGTTATTCGTCCGCATGAAAATAAGCTATCGCTGATCCATCCAGAAGATTATGATTATTATCATATCTTGCGGAGCAAACTTGGCTGGAGTGCGACACCTCCATAGCTTAATAAAATTTGATCAGGGCTCCTGTATAATTGAGCACCATAGAAAGCAACGGTAAGACCCTTTAGACCGAGGAACAAGCATTGGCTGACGTAACCCTACTAAGAAAAGTATTGACTGAAAACAAGGTCATCGCAATGGTTGGTCTTTCTGACAAACCCCATAGGCCAAGCTATTTTGTTGGTAAATACTTACAAGAGCACGGTTTTCAGGTTGTTCCGGTAAACCCTGTTAAGAAAGAGATTTTGGGGGAGCAATGCTACCCAACCCTTGAAGATATCCCCTTTCAAGTGGATATGGTCGACTGCTTCCGCCGCTCTGAGTTGATTCCGCCACTAGCCCACTCCGCTGTTGCCATTGGTGCGAAGTGTTTGTGGATGCAACTGTCGGTTGTGAATGAGGAAGCAAAAGAAATCGCCGAGGCAGCGGGCTTAGATGTGGTGATGGATCGCTGCCCTAAGATTGAATATGCAAGAATCTTTGGTGGCCTGAATTCCGCAGGGGTTAATACTAAGATTATTTCTTCAAAGCGCCCTCGACAGATAAACCTCTAGTCTAAGACAGTACTATCTTCAAAAAATCTGCCATTCTGTTCCATGCTCTATCCGCAACTTCAGCATGATAAAAATAGCCTTCTTTATATCGCTTAGCTTCAGGCTTCATAAACGCATGTCCTGTATGACCATAAGCATCTAGCTCCCAGTTTGCGCCTTTGTGCGTTAATTCTTGGGTTAGCCTCAAGACATCTTCTGGTGTAGCCAACGGATCATCCCAGCCATGTAATAACAAAATAGGTGTAGTGATTTTCTGATCAGTATTAAAGTCTGGAGCGTCAAACACGCCATGAAAGCTTACCGCGCCTGCAAAATCCTGGCCTGAACGCGCTAAATCTAGCAGGCACTTTCCCCCGAAACAAAAACCGATCCCTGCAATTTTAGTGTCATCAACCTGTGGGAGCTGACTAGCTGTTTTATAAATAAGCTGCATGCGGTTTAGTAGGAATTGGCGATCCGCATTGTACTCTGCCATTTTGCCGAATGCGGCTGCTTCGGTGCTCGCATCAAAGCCCTTGCCATAGAGGTCAACAATCATGGCAACATAACCCATTTCAGCGAGTTTAATGGCCGAACTCTCTTCCATCGAGGTTCTGCCCCACACCGTGGGAGCGACTAACACACAGGGCAATTTGCCTTCTGCATTATCGGGGTAAACTAGTAAGCCTTCGTATTGGCCATACTCATCGCCATATTCTATTGATTCAGTAATTATCATCGATTCCAACCTCCATCAGTTTCAAACATCATAACGAGAACTCTCTTAATGCGCATCAATGAGTAGCTTCGAATCGCGTATTTAATTTTCTCCGCCGACTCGCAGGCTCGTAAGGACTGCGAAAACCAAATACGCGACTCGAAGCAATACACATTGAAATGGCGATAAAGATCTTTGTATGCAAATAAGGCACAATATGTAGGCTGAAAAGCTTGGCACATTGATTATCATTATTATGGAAGAAGCGCTTTGAAAATCGACATCGAAATTACTCGCATCGAAACCACTAAAACAGCCGTTTTAGAGCATCGCGGGCCTGCGGAGTTAGTTAATGAATCGGTTAGTAAATTTATTGAGTGGCGCCAATCGACAGGACTTTCACCGGTTGAAAGCAGTAAAAGTTTTGGTATTGCTTATGATGATCCTGAAACAACTCCGCCGGATAAGTTCCGTTTTGATATTTGTGGGGAAGTGAAAGCAATCGTTGCTGAAAATGACTACGGTGTTATCAATAAAGTAATGCCTGAGGGACGCTGTGCGAGGCATCGGCATATTGGTTCGTATGATCAATTGGACGATAAAGTTCGGTTCCTTTATAGCACTTGGTTGCCAGAGAGCGGTGAAATGCGCAGGGATTTTCCGGTGTTTTTTGAGTATCTGAATCTTGGGCAGGAAGTGAAAGAGGCGGAATTGATTACCGATATTTACATGCTATTGGATTAAAGCGAGCTAACAAGCTTTAACTACGCAGAGACATGTTTTTATAAATTACGTTTGTTATGATTTAGCAATCAATCAAATTCGAGCATTGATCCATCACCCAAGGCCAACGCTCATAAAGGCATCATGCCTCTCGAAAACGCGCATTCAGACCGCAGGTATGTCTAAGCTTTTTCGAGAGACATGATTCCGACCAACCAAGAGATACAGATATGGCTGACCGCGAATTCTCCGATGAAACCCTTTGCCTCCACGCAGGACAAATCCCCGATGCCGTCACCGGATCACGCGCGCCGCCAATTTACCAAACCAGTTCCTATGTATTTGACAGTGCCGACCACGCCGCCAGCCTG
>CALKXC010000174.1 GCA_938004025.1 uncultured Leucothrix sp.
TCCGGTTCAAACTTCCATATTATTTATTGCGCTGCGAATGAAGCGTGAAACAGACGATGAGAATCGTGGCATCTTACAAGCCATTATTGACTCATCGACTCAAGTGGTTGCTGAGGTTGATGAGCTGGTGGATGTTTCAGACCCTTATGACGGTTATGCCAGAGGTGTTCCCGCATCGCCATTTTTACCGGCTGTCTTAGCCTCTTTGGGCGTGAATGCCGTTTCTCATGGTCTGGAAGTGGTCGGCCCTAAGTTTGGTGCGACGCATCACCGAGTACTTAAAGCCGCCGGGCTTGACGTTAATTTGTCAGTTGAAGCCGCAGCTAAGCAGCTGGCCGATATCGGCTGGGCATATGTTGACCAAAAGCAGTTTGCTCCAGGTTTAAACCACTTAATGAGTTTGCGTGAGCGCATGGTTAAGCGACAGGTTTTAAACACCGTCGAGTCATTAATTGGTCCAATACGTGGCCGTGCTAAAACTCATTTTATGTGTGGCTATGTGCATAAGGCTTATCCACCCATATATGCCTCTTTAGCGCGTCAGGCAGGGTTCGACACGGCGATGTTCGTTAGAGGTGTTGAAGGGGGAACGATTCCTTCATTGCAGCAAAAGGGTCGACTCTTTTTCTATCACGAAGAGAGTGAGCTCGCACAGCGTGATCTATCGCCTAGTGATGTCGATATTCAAGCGACTTCTCGGGCCGTACCATTGCCGGATGGATTACCATCCGTTCAGGTGGCCGATAGTATCTCCATACCCGTCGATGGTGAGGCTTTAGCGGCCGTGTCTGCGAAAATGGGCGTTGCTGCCTTAGGTGGTGGTGAGCAAGGTTTAATGTATGACTCTCTAGTCTATTCTGCGTCGATTGCGCTAACGCATCTGAAGCGCGCTGACTCTATGGCAGAGGCTGCGAAGCAGGTGAGGGCGGTTCTGGATAATGGAAAGGCGTTAGAGACTTTCAAAGCGGCTGGTTGAAGTCGCTTTTCAAATTAAAACTTAAAATGAGTGTGTCTAGCAATGGCGCATATATTTGTAGAAATTGTTTATTGAGGAGAATTTAAGATGAACCAAGAATATTACAATGCAGTAGTAGCGATGGAAAAAGCAAACGTTGATCCTGAGTTTATACAGGGCTGGCAGTGTGGTTATTTAATAAACCCGATGCGCGAAGAACAACGCCTCACCCCTGCGTATGAAGCTGGGTATGAGGCGGGTAAAGAGAAGGATGTTGAAGCTTATAAAAATTTATAATTAATTATAAATTTAAATGAACCTTATAGTTTCATCTGACTACTGATGTATTGTTTGAGCTCATAAGGTTTAACGTCACCGGTTTGCATTGCCTTAAGTTTGCCGCGTGGTGAATAAATTAAGTACGTTGGATAGCCGACGATGGCACGTCTGGTGCTTTTACGAATGAATCGATTGAATTCATGACGGTTACTAACAAAGTTTCTAAAGTTCACTCTTAGTGGACGTAGAGACTTGTTAGCGACTCTAGGGTCTCCATCTAGTGAGACGCCTATGACATGAGTTCTGGGTATGCTGTGTTGGGCTGCGTTAGTTTCGTGCATTGTTGACATGCAGATACCACAATCAGATTTCCAGACTTTAATGACAGTCCATTTACCCTTTCCTACATAGCGATTTATTTGTGATGGGTTTCCCCATAAGTCCGACATTGCGAACCCAGCGGTGGCGTGAAGGCACAAAGCGAGTCCTAGCGCCTTTGCAAAAAGCGCGATTGGCTTTAGTGTCATATCAAGATTACTCCGAGAATCAGTATTAATAGTTGCCTTAGTTTCTTTAAATATTATTGTTATTTTTGTTAGATTCTTGCTTAAAACGACTTTCCTTAGAAAGTGTGTGTGTTTTTTAGCATACCATTGAAATATATGCAAAGGTATATTAGTAATCGTGGCGAAATTTTCTGTGCAAATTTTATACTTTAATGCTTATAGAGTGTAGTTATAGGTCTTATAAAATAAATTAGGATAAATTTTTACCAATACTGTTGTGTTTTTTCCTATATTATCTAGTGGTGTGGTATGAAAAACACATTATTGTTTTATTTTAGCCTAAAGGAATAATTTTCAGGGAGGTTCTTTTGGAAACCAACGGAATGAAACGCACAATTAACTTTTGTGTGATTAGCGCAGTGTCAGCACTTCTTTTAACCTCTACCGTCATGGCCGCTGAGCCTGAAGGTATTACAAAGCGCAAGGTTGCTTCTTGCCCACTTAACAGTGGAGGTCCTTCTTTGTTGGGGACTAACTGGCGTGTCAGCTCTACCTACGGAAACGCGATTGACGAAGCGGTAGACATGAAGATGACCGTTAACCTAGACACCATGGCTGGTGATACAGGGTGCAACAAGTACGCCGCTAAGTTTAAGCAGGTCGGCTTTACTGGTTTCACTATTACTCATCTAAACCGTACACGTAACCCATGCATGAGGGTGAGCACAGGTGAAGGAAAGCCAACAGTAGATTTAAGCAAGATCGAAGGCGCCTACCTACGCATTATCAGACGTATGGGAAGTGTGCAGCAGTTAGATGATGGAAAGCTTGTATTCTATGATCGCAACGGTAAGAAAGGCTTAGAAATGACCCGAGTCGAAGCCAACGCTAGTTAAATTGTTAGTTTAGTTAATGCCCGGTTTAACCGGGCATTCTTTTGTCTTCAATAAAGCCAATAGATTTGATGGTGCGCTTAAATACTGGGAAAAAGTCTGGCAGCAGTACTTGTTGTAAATAATCCAAGGCCCATTGTCTATCTCGATCTCCCAGTGCCGCTGCTACATTGGATGCAAACTCTCGGCTCATCGAAAATGAAGGTTCGTCTTTATCCCCGTCCCAACGGGTTTCTGAGTAAACTGGAAAACGGTCGTTAAGCTTTTGAATAAATGGCGATCGATAATCATCCAAATCTCCAAAATCTCTAGCATTTTCATGCACATGGTCAGCCATTTTTTTGGCATAATAGTTAATTGTTGCTGCACGATCTTCATCAGAAGTGGTGCCATGAATCATTCTATCAACCGCTTGAATCATGAATGCTGATATTTCTTCTAGAATGTGAATACGTTGCATTTGCGAATTAATGTCAAAGTCTTGGTTTTCAATTTCTAGGAGCGTCTGCATGCCTATTTTCCAGCTGTTAAACGCTAGCACGCTAACTGAGTCTTCCATGGAAACTTCGCGGTTTTCTTTACTCCAACGCGTTTTGATACGAATTTTCATGGTCTGGCTCACTTGTTAATAGTTTATAGCAACATACTAATTATAAAGGATTTTTAAGTGAAAGAGCTAAAGCCAAACAGTTTTATCTACGCTTTTGATGAGGCATTGCCTGATTTTTTGTGCGACAACATGGTTGAGCGTTTTGAGCAGCATAGTGCGGAGCAATATGAGGGGCGCGTTGGCTCTGATGTGGGTGAAAATGTTTCGCTAAAGAAAACGACGGATCTAGTGGTCAGTGGCAAAGCGCATTGGAAAGATGTTGATAATAATTTGTTTCGATCGCTGGGTTTAGCTATTCGTGAGTTTCAAAAGCAACATCCTTTTTTTGCAAACATGCAGCAGTTTAAGGACATGGGTTACAACCTACAGCGTTATCAACCTGGGGAGTATTATCACTGGCATGTCGATGCTGATAGTCAAGGATTAGCGAGTCGTCAATTGGTTGCGATTTGGTATCTAAATGATGTGCATGGGGCTGGCGGCGAAACGGAATTTATATACCAAGATATTCTAGTGAGGCCCAAAAAAGGAACATTAATTTTATTTCCACCGTTTTGGACGCATCAGCACCGGGCGGTTACTTTGCAAGAGGGCGTGAAATACATCGCAACCACTTGGATAACCTTTCGTTAAACATCCAAGTCGTGCTCGGTCATATCGCCACGCTGTGTCAGCATTAGGGCTTTAATGTGAGGCACGCGTTTTAATATATAGGCGGCCATCAAGATGCAGGTTTCACGATTTTTAGATTGAACGGCTGTTAGCAGTTTATCGCCAGCGATCTGGCATCGCTGATAAAGGTCGGGCTTCTCGACCCAAGTTCGGCTCATTTGATAGCCGTTGTCCATGTCCCTATCCATCATGTCAAAATAATCGGTAGCATCTTCCAGAATGAAGTCTGGAACTTCGATGATGTGTTGATGATCGTCGATGTGTACAGTGAGTTTCATGTTTTCCTTTAACTGCGCAAGCTTGATATGATCAATGTTCTGAATTATCAAACGCTAATATACCGAAGTTTAACGATATGATCATTACGATAAAAAATGTGCTGAGTACTGCCGTGGTTAAACAGGTTCAGTCACTGCTTGAAACGGCGCACTTTGTTGACGGCAAGCTTTCTGCCGGTGACTCCGCTGCTTCGGTAAAAAATAATCTTGAGTTGTCACTGCAAAGCCCGTTGCATCAACAGTTAAATAATTTGGTCATGGCTGAACTAGTCAGCAACCCGACTTACCAAGCTGCTGTTTTACCTTCAAAGGTTGCCAGTGCATTTTACAGCCGCTATTCAGAAGGCATGTCTTATGGCGCTCATGTTGATGATGCCGTCATGGGGCCGCTAAGTGGCCGCTACCGTACGGATGTTTCAAGCACCGTGTTTCTCAATGCTCCTGGAGAATATGAAGGGGGCGAGCTCCGTATCTATAATGCCAGCGGCTATGAAGCGATAAAGTTAGATGCCGGTGATGCGGTTATCTATGCTTCAGGTAGCCTACATGAAGTGACCGAAGTCAAAAGTGGTCAACGACTTGTTGCGGTTAGCTGGGCGCAAAGTATGATTAGATCTAGCGAACAACGACAGGTGCTTTATGATTTATCGGTGGTTCGAGACTCGCTCAAACCCGATAATGAAGCAGAGCTTGTCAAACTAGATGAAATCTATTCAAACCTAATGCGCCAGTGGGCCGAACTCTAAAGAATAATTACTTCCAGTAGTTTGCTTCGGTAGATGCGATCTCGCGCACTTCGCTTGCAAGCTCAGTGTAACGGTCACGATACTCTTTCCACTTGCCCTCTACATAGTAATCTTCAGGTGTGTAAGCACCGGATTGCTCAAAAGCAGTGAATTTGGCCTGCATTTCTAACATTTCTTTGATCAATTCTGCTTTGCGTTCCATCATGGCGCTCCTCTATTCTTTGTGGGGAGTATAAGGTTTATAAAAGAGACTTCGCCATTTCTCAAAGGGGGTATGCGAGTTATTTGAGCTCGTTATTCTGTAGCGTTTAATGACTTAATGCCTTTGTGAGGCAGAAATATTCCACAGCCTAACTTACGATGTGTGCCTAAGCCTTTTTGTTGCAGTTTGATAGAGGCGTCACTGTCTAAGTCGGCAATCATTAAATGACGTGTATGGATAAGCCCATGTGGCGTATTAAGCTGATGTGATTTCCCACACATCATCTTTTTTGTTTCTATACCGGTTAACTGAAAGATTTCAGCAGCGTTACGTTCTAAGAAGGAGTTTTCCTCTTCAGCTTCACTCATGCAGACTATGTGGCGCGAAAAAACGACACTAGCGTTGGTCAGCATACGGGTTTTCATTTTACCTATTTCGAGTGGATAGCCTGCGATAGACAACTTACCATCACAAAGCTTTTCCAAAGCATCTAGATGGTCTTTGTGGGTGCGGATGATGAGTTTCGTTCGCCTTGATGGGTAAAGAAGCGTCTCAGGTGTTTCATCAGGGCGGTTCCATCCATTGGAGCTTTCAGCAACGTTGATGTGGTGAATGCCTAGTGGAATCTCTTCATGAAGGCTGTCGGAGATTGCCTCTTTTAAAGCCCAAGCATGGTCTAGTGGTAGCTGCTTACAGCGTATCGAAAACAACACATCGATGACATCATCGGGTGTTTGATAAGGAAGGGATTTGTCTTCGTCTTCTTGCCAAAACATAAATTTACCTTGTGCTTATTTTAGCGTGCCGACTCGAAAGCAGAGTTGAGCTGGTCGTGCCAGTGATGTGGGCGGTCTGAGTAACCCGGTGGTTCGATGTCGACTTCAAAGTGAATCTCGTTGTTGTCGACGGCTAACCGCTGGATAGTTGCTACCAGTTCTTCGAAGCTGTTTACGTTGTGACCTTCTTCTAAGAGGACTTCGCTAAGTAGTAGCATTTGAACGCCTTTGGTTGTGTTGTAGTGG
>CALKXC010000175.1 GCA_938004025.1 uncultured Leucothrix sp.
GCAAAATGTGTCATTTTTAATAACAAACTCAATCAATGATAATAGTAGATCAGCTCACAAAGATCAGCATTCAGCGGCTAAACGGCAGGCTTGGCTAATGGCACGACGAGCATCTAACTCCGCAGCAACATCTGCTCCACCAATGACATGAACTGGTAAATCTGGTGATAACGCCATAACCTCATCCGCTAGGGTACGAAGCGGCAATTGACCCGCACAAATAATGACATTATCCACCTCGAGCATTTGAGCTTCACCCATTACCGTTAACTCAAGACCCTGTTCATTTATGCCAAGGTATTCACAACCGGATAGCATTTTGACGCCTTTCTTTACAAGGCCTGCACGGTGAATCCAGCCGGTCGTTTTTCCTAAATTTTTACCCACCTTCGATTTTTTACGCTGCATTAAATACACTTCACGGGTCGATGGTGTTTCTACGGTTTCAACGTCTTTCACTCCGCCCCGTGCATCTCCTGACATATCGATTCCCCACTTCGCCATGAATTCAGGAATCACTAAGCTACTGTGATCGCCCTCGTGAGTTAAAAACTCCGCGATATCAAAGCCAATACCGCCTGCTCCGATAATGGCAACTTTTTCTCCGACCTTTGCACCTTTGATGACATCGATATAAGACAGCACTTTTTCACTATCAATACCCGGCAAATCTAACTGACGTGGGGTAATACCTGTGGCAACCACGACTTGCTCAAAGCCTTCATCCACCAATTCCTTTGCTTCAACTCTGTGGTTTAATTTAACCTCAACACCATGAAGCTCAAGCTGCTTGGCAAAATAGCGCAGGGTTTCATTAAACTCTTCCTTGCCCGGAATTTGCTTTGCTAGATTAAACTGCCCACCAATTTCTGAGTTAGCGTCAAACAAGGTGACGTTATGGCCGCGCTCGGCAGCTGTCGCGGCAAATGCAAGCCCTGCTGGGCCAGCGCCGATGACAGCAATACAAGCGGACTTTGCGACGGGATGATAATTTAGCTCTGTTTCGTAGCAAGCTCTTGGGTTAACTAAACAGGTAGTTTGTTTACCCTGAAATATTTGATCTAAACAGGCTTGGTTACAGGCGATGCAGGTATTGATTTCATCCGCACGCCCCTCGGCAGATTTCAGTACGAACTCAGCGTCCGCTAAGAACGGTCTAGCCATTGAAACCATATCAGCATCGCCACGAAGCAATACTTCCTCGGCTACTTCTGGCGTATTGATTCGGTTTGAAGTAATCACAGGAATATTCAAAGAATCCCTGATTCTAGCGGTTGCCCAAGTAAAAGCGGCTCTTGGCACTTTGGTGGCAATCGTTGGGATACGTGCTTCGTGCCAACCGATACCCGTGTTTATGATCGTTGCACCCGCCGCTTCGATCGCTTTTCCTAAAGTTACAATTTCCTCCGAGCTGCTTCCTTCTTCTACTAGATCAAGCATAGAAAGCCTGAAGATAATAATAAACTTCTCACCTACTTTTTCACGCACACGGGTGACGACTTCAATAGGCAGTTTGATACGGTTTTCGTAGCTTCCACCCCACTCATCATCGCGATGATTCGTGTGTTTTACGATGAATTGATTAAGGAAATAACCTTCTGAAGCCATAATCTCAACACCATCGTAGCCAGCCTTTTGTGCTAGCGCAGCGCAGTTCACGAAATCTTCTATTTGCTCCTCAATTTCCTCATCCGTTAATGCTCGAGGCGTAAACATATTGATTGGTGCTTTGATAGCAGAAGGCGCCACTAACTTATCGTTATAAGCATATCGGCCGGTGTGAAGTATCTGCATGCAGATTTTGCTACCAGCATCGTGTACGGCATCGGTTACGATCCGATGTTTAGCAACCTGATCATCACTAATTAATGCTGCTGCATGCGCATGTACCGCACCTTCTTGGTTTGGGCCAATACCACCGGTCACAATCATCGCAACGCCACCACTAGCACGCTCAGCGTAAAACGCCGCCATTCTTTCAAAACCGCCTTTTAACTCTTCAAGCCCTAGGTGCATTGACCCCATCAGCACACGGTTTTTTAAAGTAGTAAAACCCAAATCTAATGGCTGCATTAACGTTGGGTAGTTTGCTGATGTGCTCATAATTCTCTCCGGAGGAACTTCTTAGATAGTGGATAGTTTTAGTTTATTCAAAAGGTTTAGTAATGGAGTGCAAAGGCTCAAACTCACCCGGCTTCTTTTGCATCTGCGCCGCCATACTCAGCATTAGATCATTGGGTTGGAACATTCCAGCTTGCCACGTTGCCATATATTCCAAGCTATCAGCAACGCTATGATCACGGGCATAATTAAGCATGTTTTTGGTACCCGCTACGGCAAGTGGTGAATTGACCGCAATCTGCTGCGCAACCTCCATTACACCTTCCAGCAGCTGATCTGCATCCTCAAACACTTGGTTAACAAAGCCTGCTGCTAGTGCCTCAGACGCAGTAAATTTTCTAGCGGTGTAAGCAAGCTCTCTGGCTAATCCTGAAGGGATTAAACGCGGTAAGCGCTGTAAGGTTCCAAGGTCGGCAGTCATTCCTAATGCGGTTTCTTTGACCGTGAAGAAAGCATCTGACGTGCAGTAACGACTGTCGCTAGCACATACCATATCGACTGCTCCACCAATGCAACCACCTTGAATGGCAGTCAGTACGGGAATGCGCATTTTTTCCAACTGGGTAAAGCAATCTTGTAGTTGTAACACAAGGCGCCTAACAAACTCGCCTCGCCTGCCAGGCTCACCACCAAACATTTTAGGATCAGGATTTTGAAAAACGGCCAAGTCCATACCCGCACAGAAGTGCTTACCTGTTGAAGAGATCACCAATACGCGTGCTTCTCCAGACTCATCAATGACACGCAAGGCATCTGGAAGCTCACTCCAAAACGCTTTGCTCATGCTGTTGTGCTGTTTCGGTCGTATTAACTGTAAGTGCGCGATATGGTTTTCAATCGTCACCTCAAAACATTCGTAAGTCATTGCACCTCTCCAAAACTACCAATGGCAATTAATCTATTCGTTCAAAGTATCCCCTTATCTTGACGGTGTCAAGTTGCATTGCTAAGCTGATTAAATGGATAAGCAAAAATCAAACTATCACCACGGCAATTTATATCAAAGCCTCATCAATTCAGCAGGTGACATGATTCAAGAGCAAGGGATTGATTCGCTATCCATGCGCAAATTAGCCGACTATGTCGGCGTTTCTCGTACTGCGCCTTATCATCACTTTAAAGATAAAAACCAACTGCTATGTGCAATTGCAGAAACGGGCTTTAAGTTACAAGATGAGTTTGTCAGTCCTGATCATTCAGAGGTTAATCATCATGTGATTACTGTTGATGCCAAGGACAATGGCTTACAAGAGTTGGAACGTCTGGTTCAAAGCTACATTCAATTTGCCATCACTCACCCCGCTCATTACGACTTAATGTATGGCGGGAAAATTTGGAAACAGAAGCTAGCAACGGAATCTTTGGAAATTGCTTCTCGTCATAGCTTTAAGCACTGGCTTGAACGCATTGAGGAGTTTCAAGCCAGGAAAGTTTTAAACCAGCAAGAATCTAGTTTGCGACTTGCTCAAGTTGCATGG
Organism: uncultured Leucothrix sp.; assembly: GCA_938004025.1. Lineage (GTDB taxonomy): Bacteria > Pseudomonadota > Gammaproteobacteria > Thiotrichales > Thiotrichaceae > Leucothrix. Next base: position 3,600 of record CALKXC010000175.1, read on the forward strand.
GCAACCCTGCATGGACTTTGCCGGTTAACGAATGATGGGGTTTATGTTGATAATGATGATGTGCTGGAAATGGGAAAAACCGCTGCACGCATGATGCTTTCAAATGCAACGGACTCGTCAGGCAGTTAGTTAATACCCAAGTTATCGGCGTAGGCCGAACTTTGCCGGTACTCACCTGGCGTCATTCCAGTCCAACGTTTGAACGATCTAAAGAAAGCAGATGGCTCATCAAAGCCCATTAATCCTGCCACATCGTTTATCGATAGTTCGGGGGAGTTCATATAGTCAATTGACGATTGTCGTCGACAATCATCTTTGATTTTTTGATAGGTCGTCTCTTCTTCCAGCAATCTTCTGCGTAAAGTCGAGACTGACATATTCAACGTTTTAGCAACCTGCTCTGCGCTTGGTGGAGCAATACTAAAATCCCGACCGATCATGGCGATTACTTGCTCCCGCAAGGTACTGTCTTCACTACCAACCATGACGAGTAATTGATACGGAGCTGTTTTCAGGAATGCTTGCAGGGTCGTTTCATTTTGCACAACAGGATATTCCAGATATCTTGAGGGAAAAACCATCGCTGTATCGTGCTGATCAAACTTAACTTCTGCTCTAAATCTGGCCCGACTCTGAGCAATAGCGTCATCCTTAGAGAACTTAAAGTAAACCGCTTTAAGAATGACCCGCTCACCAATCAACCAGCTGATAAAATGATGCCACATTGAAAGTGACGTGGTTGTTTGCGCAGCTGACTGACTGCTAAAAAAAGCTTCTGATTCTTCAGGGCTATTACTGTCTAAAGCGGCAAAAGAGACTTTTGCATAACGCCCCCCTCTAACCAAATCAGGTTTGATTCGAGCTCCGCGGCAAATCTCATGAAAATCACTGGCTCTTGAAATTGCCTCACCTAGTGTTCGGCTGTGAATAATAGCCAAACACATCATGCGAAAAGTACCCGTCGGGACCTTGCCAACGCTAATCATGCCAAAAAACTCATCTTGAGCGATGTACATAACACGCTGATACAAGGCGCTAAATCGATCGGCAGGAATGATATTATCTTTATCTAAGTCCTGCGAATCGATCCCGACGTAATTTAATAACTCATTGACATCATAACCCTGCTCTTCAACTTGTAAGAGCAATTGCTTGACATAGCTACTGGGTACCGTCGGTTGTTTCATACTTAATTAGCAATATTAAAAGACATTTTGGTTCATCGTTTTGGCCTAATAACTTGGGCATTGCTGACTAATATCAGCATGTTATTTTCTACACAAGTCACACTTTCGACCGCACAGGCCGCAGATGGAACAACACCCAATCGATAAGTTAGGCTGACACGCTTATCCAATAACTCACGCTCGCGCTGACAAAAGGCAGCACTGGCCACTTCAGTAAACGGCTTTCTTTTCTCATCGATAAGGTCAAGGAAGCAAGCGCCTTCACCCAGTGAAAAACCTCGAATCGTTGCTATTTTTAAGTCGTTGTCATCTGCGACTGCAACATCTGTTTTTGGCACGACGCTATCGATTATACCATCAGTAGGTACCGAAGGAAGCGTGTCCAAATAACTGTAAAGCTGCAGCACTCTAGCATTCATCATTAAATTGCGTAGCTGTAAAACCTTTACATGTTCATCGGATTGCTCAACCACTGGACCGTGGGTTGAGTCGATCCAAATATATTCAGTCGCGCGATGCTCTGCCCATTGCTGCTGGGCTTCAACCATCGCCGCTCGACGCTCAGGACTTATCTTAGACATCACCAGATCAAACGCACGGTTCATCTCTTGGTTCAACGCTTGCTCTAAATTGTTGTATGCGTTGATAAGACCAGGACGCTCATTGACACGTTGGGCAACTTTTGTTTCGAAACTTTTCATGCGTTGATTGAAGCCGTCAATCTCGGAAGCGTTTGCTTGCACAAGGATGGGGGAAATTCCTAGCAAAAACAAACTGAAAAAACTAATACTGAACCATCGACTCATAGTGAACACTCCAAGGGGTTGGTCTGAAAACGAACCAGATTCAGTATAGACGATATTGATACCAAAAAATTCCAAAAAAAAGGCATTGGAATTAAATTATCCAATGCCTCTTATAATCAAGCTACTTAATGCGGCTTTTAAGCCACAAATCATACTGCTTAGCTAGGCTGTTTCACGTAACGTAAGTACGGTTTGATGGTAGTGAATCCATCCGGGTACAAAGCTTCTGCTGCTTCGTTAGTCACCGTTGGTGGGATGATGACATCTTCACCATTCTTCCAGTTAACCGGTGTTGCGACGCCATGCTTTGCGCCGACTTGGATGGCATCCAACACTCGTAAAATCTCATCGAAATTACGACCTGCAGTCATAGGGTAAGTCATGGTTAACTTAATTTTCTTGTCTGGACCAATAATGAAGACAGAACGAACCGTCGCATTCGTTGCTGCTGTGCGAGCATCTGAAGCTTCTTCATCTGCTGGTAACATATTGTAAAGCTTCGCAACATTTAGGTCAGTATCGCCAATCATTGGGAAACCAACCGCTGTTCCTTGAGTTTCCTCAATATCAGCTGCCCATGCCGCATGGTTATCGACAGGGTCAATACTTAAACCGATCAGCTTAGTGTTGCGAACGGCAAAATCAGGCTCAAGCTTTGCTGCATAACCTAGCTCCGTGGTGCAAACCGGCGTGAAGTCTTTTGGGTGAGAAAAGATAATCGCGTAGCTATCGCCAATCCACTCGTGAAAGTTAATTGGTCCTTGAGTCGTTTGGGCTGAAAAATCTGGAGCGATATCATTAATTCGAAGAGACATTTTATTTCCTAAGTAATCGTTTTGATGGGCTTAGTGTACTTGGAAATGTTACTTTAGATAGTGGTTTAACTATGATGAAAATTCATTTTTATATCTAATTTTAAGATATATTTTCCAATTTAAATCTTATTTTTATTAATAAAGAATTTATACCCATTAACCATTTACCTTCTTTATAACCTGGCAAAACACGCTCCACCGCCTCATGAATAAAGATGAAGATAAATGAGGGCTCAACTAAATCTACATCATGGAGAAGGAGGGTAAGATCGCATGGCTGCGTACTGTATTAAAAATTAATCACCACCTGCTCTTTCCCTAAATACTCCCGCAACGACCCCAATGAAGCATTATCAAGAGGTGCTTTATACGCCGGCCCCAACCTCAACTGTGCTGTCGCTTCATCTGTTTCATAGTTAATCAAGATAGGACACTCACTTACGCCCTCTTCAGGAATCAATGAGCCAAGTTTATCAAGGAAACCATTCTGAGCCTGATCTTGGCTGACGTTGAGCTGCATG
>CALKXC010000176.1 GCA_938004025.1 uncultured Leucothrix sp.
CCAGGAACGTTTTGAGGGATGACAGGGTGTCCTCCCGTTGCAATGACAATCTTATCTGCGGTGTAAGTTTGGCCGTCAACTTCAAGCGTATGGTCATCGACAAAACGAGCAAAGCCCCGAATTAGGTCAATTTTACGATCGGCTAGAAAGCTGTCTTGGTACCAATCGTTAATGTTTCCAATGTAGTTATCACGTTTTGCGACTAGCTTCGCCCAGTCAAGTTTGCCGCGAGTAACTTCAAAGCCGTAATCTTCTGCATCAGCAAGCGCGTGTGACAGGCCCGCGCCATACCACATGATTTTTTTCGGTACGCAGCCTACGTTAACACAAGTGCCGCCCAGTTCACCGGCTTCGATGACGGCTGTTTTAGCACCGTATTCGGATGCCCTTTCAACAACCGATAATCCGCCACTACCCGCGCCAATAGCTATTAAATCGTAATGCGTACTCATTGAGCCTATTCCTTGTTTCAACAATGTTAAATCATAGTTTAACCATAAGAGAGTCATAACAGAAGTATTGTGTCTTCTCAGTGTTGTATATAGTCTATTGTTTGTCTCCTAATGTCCCATTGAATAAAATAATGAATTTACCTACATTGAAGCAATTACGCTATTTCGTAGCGTTAGAAGAAAATGAGCATTTTGGAAAGGCTGCAGAGTCCTGTTTTGTTTCTCAATCAGCTTTTAGTGTTGCCATCAAAGAGCTTGAGGCACAGCTTGGTGCTCAACTAGTTGACCGGACTAATAAAAACGTCACCATCACTCGCGTGGGAAGGGAGGTGGCCAATCACGCAAGGCATTGCTTGAGAGATGTTGAATATTTGGCGGAGGTTGCGAGAAGCAATCAAGAGTCTTTGACTGGACGCTTAAATATGGGTGTAATCCCTACAATCGCGCCCTTCGTATTGCCTTCGTTAATGCCTCGACTTAGAGAGTCTTACCCTGATCTACAGCTCTATTTACGAGAAGGCACAACCCAAGCTATTTACTCAGCGTTGATGGGGGGAGAGTTAGATGTGGTTTTACTGGCATTGCCTTATAAATTAAGTAATGTAGAAACGTATTCCTTATTTAAAGATCACTTCTTGCTGGCATGCCATAAAGACACCCGCTTCTTAAATCCTGATGATTATCGTTTTGAAAACTTGCCCGATGAGAGTGTCTTGTTGCTGGAGGACGGTCATTGCCTCAGAGATCATGCATTATCTGCCTGTAAAATACAGCATCAAGAAACGGTCAGTCGTTTCGCGGCTAGCAGTCTTTATACGCTAATTGAAATGGTGGACTCTGATATTGGTATCACCTATCTAACCGAGATGGCTAAAGACTCAATGATTCTTAAACATACGGATATTAAAACCTATCCGATGGGAGAGGAACGTTATCGAGAGATTGGATTGGCGTGGCGAAAAGGCAGTGCAAGGAGTGAGGAGTTTGAGTTGTTGGGTGAAGTGATAAAGGCGAGTCATTAGAATAATTAATTGATGATTCATGGCAAACCCTACAGCTGGACTAGGTAACTCAACCTCTTGTCACTAGAATTCGATCTGTTTTAAAAGTAATGGCTATACTGATTTTAATCATAAAAATTTTGGTATAGAGCATGATAAAAGTTGCCCATATTTCTACCGGACTAGAAACAGGCGGGGCAGAAGTCCAGTTAATGCGCCTGATTGCTGCGATGGATCACAATGAGTTTGAGATGATGGTGATTTCAATGGATAGGGAGACTTATCTGGCTGATAGAATCCGTGAGCTAGGTGTTCCGGTGACATCCCTGTCATTAAAGCAAACACCCCTTAAGCTTTGGAAAGGATTTAAAGTCCTAAGAGATTTTAACCCTGACGTCATACATGGAACCATGTATCAAGGTGGTGTAATGGGGACGGTTTTTCGACGTTTTCTCCCGAAAAACCCTCACGTTATTTGGACCGTTCACGAGCCGCTTGAGCACTACGACGAAGAGCCCTTACGCAAGCGTTTGCAATTAAGATTGTGGGGTAAGATGTCTGGTTCTCCAGAATGCTTGATGTATGTCTCACACCTCAATATGGAGCAGCACGTCCCTTACGGTTTTAATAATTCTAAAGCAGTTGTTATTCCAAACGGTGTTGATACAACCCGTTTTGGGCCTGCTCGTGAAAAAGGCATGGCGATTCGCAAGTCTTTAGGGATTCCTGATGACTGCATAGTTATTGGTAAAACCGCTCGTTATCACCGCCAAAAAAATCATGAAGGTTTTCTTCGCTCAGCAGCACTGTTAGCTGCAAAGCATGAAAACGTTCGCTTCATGCTTGTCGGCACAAACGTTGATGAGAATAATGAAGTTTTAACAGGGTTAGTTAGTGAGCTGGGTCTTGAAGGTAAGGTTCACATGCTAGGTAATCGTGAAGATATTCCAGAAATTGTTAATGCCTATGACATTGCTACGCTGACATCGTTAGGCGAAGCATTCCCGCTGACGCTGGGTGAAGCAATGGTTTCAGCTGTGCCTTGCGTAGCAACTGACGTTGGCGATAACGCTTATATTATTGCTGATACAGGATACGTCGTTCCTGTCGCAGATGATCAGGCTATGACAAACAGTTGGAAGAAAATTGTTGTGCTTAGTGATGAGGAGCGGGCTGAGCTAGGCCAAAAAGCTCGCCAGCGTTGCTTGGATAACTTCACGCTCGACCAGCAGGTCCACCAGCATGAAGAGCTTTACCGTACCCTTCACCGCATTAACGACCGCACCACTCAGTTAAGTGGCGCTACTTCGTAGGTTTTGCAAAAAAGAGGGCCTAGTTAATCTTTTACGGTTTCCAAATAATTGCTTCCAGCGCCCATTCATATAAAACGGTGCTTGGAGGCAATTTGTTGTCTGGGCCATCCCATTTTCCAACAAACAGGTACAGCATGTTGCTTCCGGTGGGCGGCATGCAAAGCACTTTGCCCGACATTTCCTCAACACCCGGTTGACAGTTATAGGCAATATTCCCTGTATAGATGTCAGTAAACATTGTGCCCAGTCGGTGCATCAATGCATTATCAATTAAATTGTCTTCGACAATAACTGAATAAATTGATTGTAAATCCAATGTTGGATTAATTGTTAACAGTCGCTTAGCGCCTTTGGAAACAAGAATGACAGGGTATGACTCACCTTCTTGAAAGTTGAGTTGCTCGACAACGCTGTAGTTCGGAAATGCTTGTGTGATCTTATGTATATTAAAAGGAGTGTTCGGGACAATTGGTCCAACCCCCTTAGCTGAAACCGTCAAGCGATTTTTGTCGCTAGAAGTTTGTTGAGTTGCTTTAGAATCTTGAGCAGCCGTTATTTCTTCACCACAACCGGATAGCATTAAAATTGTTAATAGAGCGCCAAGCCAATGGTATGTTTTTCTGAGCATGCTTTTCCCCATACAGAATACATTAGTGAGCATTCTGGCACAGACTGAATAGCTAAACAATAGTTTTTACTTTAGGAGTGTTTGATAAATGCCTAATTTAATGGGATTTATTATTTTATTAGTGATTCCAGGCTCAAAGCCTCTTTACGAAGAAGGCTATCAAGGTTTCTTCTTCTGATGGAAACAGAGAGTATGTATTCACCGTTTTCTCCGCTTTTTTCTTCTGTTATTGCATCTTCACTATAGAGTAAAGCGCGAAGTCGTGAAAGGTTAGGGGGGAGGGTCAGATGACCAATAAAAACTTGCTCGGAGAATGTTTGGCTAAGTACTTCAGCTACTTGTTCAAGCCCATCACCGTTCATTGCAGAAAGCCATATCCGAGTGGGAATGCCATCGTGTTCCGCATCAATTCTCGGCTCTTGATTGAGCAAGTCAATTTTATTCATGACTTCAATCTGAGGTGTCTTCTCTGCTCCTAGAGAAAAGATGACTTCATTTACCTGTGCTTTATACTCTTCGCGCTGTTCGTCATGGCTGTCAATAACGTGCAGGATTAGGTCTGCCTCAGTTGTTTCTTGAAGTGTCGCTCTAAACGCTGCGACCAATTCATGGGGAAGGTCGCGAATAAAGCCAACCGTATCTGCGAGGATTATCGACTGCTGATTGCCAAGGTCAACTCGGCGTAATGTAGGGTCTAAGGTCGCAAACAATTGGTCTGCAGCATAGACGTCCGAAGAGGTTAGCTTATTAAACAGCGTTGATTTGCCAGCATTCGTATAGCCAACCAGTGATACCGTTGGTATTTCTGCTTTCTTTCTAGACTGTCTACCTTGTTCGCGCTGTTTGTTAACTTTTTTCAGTCGCTTATTAATTTGCGTGATTCTAATCGAAATGAGTCGGCGGTCAGTCTCTAGCTGAGTTTCCCCAGGTCCACGCATACCGATACCACCTTTTTGTCTTTCAAGGTGTGTCCAGCCTCTGATGAGTCGCGTTGACATGTGTCTTAGCTGAGCGAGCTCTACTTGCAGCTTTCCTTCATGGGAGCGAGCACGTTGGGCAAAAATATCAAGAATTAAGCCGGTTCGGTCCATAACCCGGCATTCTAAAACCTGTTCAAGATTTCTTTCCTGAGCCGGGCTTAAGTCATGATCAAAGATAACAACATCAGGTTCAGTGTTTTTGACTACCAGTCGGATCTCTTCAGCTTTACCTTTGCCTACAAAAAGCTTGGAGTCAGGGGAGCTTCGGTTGCCAATAATGAAACCACGGGCATCGGCTCCGGCAGAATGAACAAGTTCTTTAAACTCGTGTTCATCTCTTTTTTCACCAAGGGAGTTGAAGTTTATTTGAACCAGCACGGCGGAATCTAATCTAGATTCGCCGTGCTTTGGTATGTCGAATAATTCCAATCGCTATTCGCTTACAGTGTGGCGATTATGGATAGGCTGAGTTGCCAGAAATCGCTGAGTTTGTTCAATAATTATTCTGATTCTTCGATATTCAATTTGATCGGACGCGATGGTACAATCGTAGAAATAGCGTGTTTGTATACTAGCTGACTAACAGCGTTTCCTAGCAGTACAACAAACTGATCAAATGACTCAACATGTCCTTGCAGTTTAATTCCATTTACTAGGTAAATCGCAACAGGAATTCTTTCCTTACGTAATGCATTTAGGAAAGGTTCTTGTAGCATGTGTCCCTTAGACGACATGTGTTTCTCCTTGTGTTCTTTTCAGTTATGGTTATTGCTATATTTTATAAAGTCGACTTCGCAACTTTCAGGCATTCAACGATCACTTCTAGTCATCGAGGTGCTTCCCAACATTACCCTGAATAATAACAGTATATCTAAGTGAACTAAAAGCACATTTCGCGGTACTAAGCTACTTATGTGATAAAAAGCTATCAATCTTTGAGTTTAGGTCAGAGAAATCTGAATTTATGCAGTCGTGAACACATATTTCTTTCTCAGAGCGCAGCCAAGTTAGCTGTCGTTTGGCAAGCTG